>NZ_JBTGNV010000002.1:0-273906 GCF_054332375.1 Haemophilus sp. SZY H53 | reverse complement strand
GTGGTGGGCGATACCGGTCTCGAACCAGTGACCCCCTCCTTGTAAGGGAGGTGCTCTCCCAACTGAGCTAATCGCCCGCTTGGTCAAACTTTTACAACATTAAAGTCTACTTTGGAAAAAGTGGTGGGCGATACCGGTCTCGAACCAGTGACCCCCTCCTTGTAAGGGAGGTGCTCTCCCAACTGAGCTAATCGCCCTTAATGTTGTGGATTGGCATTATAAGTATAATGAGATTTCAGTCAATATATTTTTATGAAAAAGCGTCTAGTTGTTGCAAAAATAGGCATAAAATCAGATTTTTTATTTAGAAGTCACGCAAGTCGTAGTAAAATAAAGGTAATTTTTGTAAATGAATAGGTTATTAAGAAAATGAAAATTGATCCTCCTTTTGAATTAGATCCGAATGTAAAAGTACGTACGCGTTTTGCCCCAAGTCCAACAGGTTATTTGCACGTGGGTGGCGCACGTACAGCCCTTTATTCTTGGTTATTTGCAAAACATAACAACGGTGAGTTTGTATTACGCATTGAAGATACCGATTTAGAGCGTTCTACACCGGAAGCAACAGCAGCAATCATTGAAGGGATGGAGTGGTTAAACCTGGCTTGGGAGCATGGTCCTTACTATCAAACCAAACGCTTTGAGCGTTACAATCAAGTGATTGATGAAATGATTGAGCAAGGCTTGGCTTATCGTTGCTATTGCTCTAAAGAGCGCCTAGAAGAATTACGTCATACACAAGAGCAAAACAAAGAAAAACCACGTTATGACCGTCATTGTTTACATGATCACAATCATTCAGCCGATGAGCCACATGTTGTACGTTTTAAAAACCCAACAGAAGGTTCAGTCGTGTTTGATGATGCCGTGCGTGGTCGTATTGAAATCAGCAATAGCGAATTAGATGATTTAATTATTCGTCGTACCGATGGTTCACCAACCTACAACTTCTGTGTGGTAGTGGATGACTGGGACATGGGTATTACTCATGTTGTGCGTGGTGAAGACCACATTAACAACACTCCACGTCAAATTAATATCTTAAAAGCGTTAGGCGCACCAATTCCGGTATATGCGCACGTTTCCATGATTAATGGTGATGATGGTCAAAAACTTTCAAAACGTCATGGTGCGGTAAGTGTGATGCAATATCGTGATGACGGTTATTTACCTGAAGCCTTAATCAACTATCTTGTTCGTTTAGGTTGGGGGCATGGTGACCAAGAGATCTTTACACGTGAAGAAATGATTAAATTCTTCGAATTAGATCATGTGAGTAAGTCAGCGAGTGCATTTAACACAGAAAAATTATTGTGGTTAAACCACCATTACATTCGTGAGTTACCACCTGAATATGTGGCAAAACACCTTGCATGGCACTATAAAGATCAAGGTATTGATACATCAAATGGCCCAGCATTAACTGAAATCGTGACGATGCTTGCAGAACGTTGTAAAACCTTAAAAGAAATGGCATCAGCAAGCCGTTATTTCTTCGAAGAGTTTGAAAGCTTTGATGAAGCAGCGGTGAAGAAACACTTTAAAGCAGCGGCGATTGAATCACTTGAAAAAGTAAAAGAAAAATTGACCGCACTTTCTCGCTGGGATTTACATTCTACGCATGAAGCGATTGAACAAACCGCAGCTGAATTAGAAGTGGGTATGGGTAAAGTCGGGATGCCATTACGCGTGGCAGTAACAGGATCAGGTCAATCACCTTCGATGGATGTGACATTAGTGGGTATCGGTCGTGAACGTGTGTTAGCGCGTATCCAACGTGCCATTGATTTTATTAAATCTCAAAACGCTTAATATTTAGGCTGATAAACAAGATTTGATTATTTCAATATTGACAGTTTATCAGCCGAAATTTATCATAGCTTGCGTTATTTGGGGATATAGCTCAGTTGGGAGAGCGCTTGAATGGCATTCAAGAGGTCGTCGGTTCGATCCCGATTATCTCCACCAAATTCTAATTTTATATAGTATGATATAGTCCGATAAAGCCTTGATATATAGCATATCAAGGCTTTTTTGTTGTTCTAACAAGTCCGATAGAAACCAACCAAATCCACAAATTCTAGTAACACTAATAGTAACACCATGCTATGATAGGATCATATAGTGTTACTAAATTAATTATAACTTTATGATTTATAAAATAAATTTATAAAGTTTTTAGTGTTACTTCATTTTGGAGGTATCTAATGGCAAGAAGAACAACTCCCTTAACAGATACGGAGATAAAAAAAGCTAAGCCAAAAGAAAAAGAGTATAGCTTATGTGATGGTTATGGGCTTTTATTAAGAATTAAGCCTAACGGCTCTAAATTATGGCTATTTAATTATATACGACCTATTCTTGGTACAAGGACTAATTTAGGGCTAGGTACATATCCGATAGTTAGCTTAGCTGAAGCTAGAATGTTAAGAGATGACTGTCGTAAATTATTAGCTCAACAAATTGATCCTAAAAAACATAGAGAAGAACTAGAAAGAAAGCAGCTTATGGATACTCAAAGTTCCTTTGAGAAAGTTGCAGAACTTTGGAAAGAGAAAAAAAGTTCAGAAGTTGAAGAGAAAACGATCAATAAATATTGGCGAAACTTAGAGCTTCATCTTTTTCCTTTGATAGGTCGATATTCTATTAAAGAAATTAAGCCTTCTTTAGTAGTCCAAATGTTAAAGAAAGTGGAGGAAAATGGATCTCCAGATATGGTTCATAGACTATGCGGTCATCTAAATGAAATCTTAAATTTTGCGGTTAATAGTGGGTTAATTGAAAGTAATACTTGCCTAAAAATTAGCTCTACATTCAAGTCTGTTCGTCAAAGAAATAACCCTAGAGTAAGTATTGAAGAAATTCCTACCCTTATAAAATCAATACATAGTGCTAAGATTGAAAAGAAAACTCAATTATTAATCTTATTTCAATTATTAACAATGGTTAGACCTAATGAAGCAAGTAACGCTTCATGGAGCGAATTTGATTTTGATAAAAAAGAATGGAATATTCCTGCTGAAAGAATGAAAGTGAGGTTTCTACATACAGTACCATTATCATCCCAAGTAATGGCTTTGATAGAACAGCTAAGACCAATGACGGGTCATAATAAATATTTGTTTACTCATAGAAGTGATTTAAAGAAAGCAATGAGTTCATCTACTGTTAATATGGCACTAAAAAGGATGGGTTACAAAGATAAACAGACTGCACACGGATTAAGGGGATTGGCTAGAACTTTTTTAGCAGAACAAGGCGTTCAACATGAGCATGCTGAAGCTTGTCTAGCACATAAAACAGGAAGCCAAGTTAGCCTAGCTTATAATCATGCTAATTATTTGGAGAAAAGAAGGGATATCCCTAAATAATGCTGCTAGCAGTGATTTAGATAGGTTATACAGCGTTTTCTGATAGTTAAATAATTTAGATAAAATAAGTATATTATAGATAGTGTCTATTTCGATTTAAGCAAAGAAATAATCTCTTTCAATGCTGAAATCTCGCTATCTTTTTGTTCAATCACTAGATCTCTTTGTTTCAATAGCTCATCTTTATGCGAAATAGTTAGTTTTAATCGATCGATTTCTGATGTCAAATTCTCATTTGAACCGTAGTAGTTAGTATTATGATCATTCATAAAGAACAATACATTCTTATCATCATTTTTGATTAGTTCTAAAACATCAATATTAAAGATATTGGCAATTTGCTCCAATTTATGAAGATTGAGCTTAGTTTCTCCACGTTCAATTTTTGCATATAGAGTTGCTGGACATACAACGGTGTCTCCATTGACTATAACGAAGATGACCTTCATCTGGATCAGGAGTATCCCATATCCAGTAAAACTCTTCTTTGAGTTCATAGGCTTCTTTTAAAGCAGGAAGATTACCTAACCAAGTATCTAAGAGGAATGATTCACGTTCATTTAGATCGTGTTTACGCTTTAGAAGGATAAACCTTTCACGCATAAGGGTACGTCTTTCTTTTTGGCTCATATGGGCTTTCAAAGACTTTCTGACGTTATCTAAGGCTTGATTAGCCATTCTAACTACATGAAACTTATCTACGACAACTTTAGCGTGTGGAAGGATAGTGTTCACTGCGTCTTTGTAGGGCTTCCACATATCCATTGTGACGTACTCAATGTAAGTCCTGTCACTGATTTCTGAAAGACGTTGGATGACTGTTTCCTTGTTACGGTTAGGCTTGATGTCATAAATAGTCCTGCGTTCAATATTAGTCAATACAAGCCGAGGTCTACGGATAATATTTATCTCGTCTATCCCAAGCCACTTAGGAGTTTCAAACTGGTATTCACGTTCTTTGAGTGCCACATAGTCCTTAAAAACGTTCCTAATGGTTTTCTCGTCAACACCAACGCTTTCTGCGACTTCTACAAAGGTCTTAGACATGGATTGCTCTTGAATGGACTTTAAAAGCCTTTTGGTCATACTACGCTTTTCATCTACAGATATTAGGCGTTCCCAGAAGGTAGATCCGCATTCACGACACTTGTATCGTCTACGGTTCAATTGTAAGCCCACTCGCTTTAAACGAATGGGCAAATCCATAATTAGTTGATTTCTTGAACTGTGTTTGTACAACTTGTCAAAACCACATTCAGGACAACGTTCAGGTGGTCCGACTGCTTCAACTTTAAACATCATATCGGTTTCATTTTATTGTGGCGGTTCTATTGTTTTAATGTCTGGTAGGGATAATAAGTCTGACATATTATTCATCCTTTATTACTCTGCGGTGTTAAGGTATCAATTATAGATTTGATGTCGAAATCATCAGTGTTAAATTATTTTTGTGACCACAAATGCACTTAGAAAATCCCTTAAAGCATTAGCTGGTTCACTTGAATAGGGAGTTGTAAAAAAGTTCCCTTAGCCTGCACAACAAGATAATTTCGAAATATCTTTATCGAACGTAAGTGCAACTAATTTTAGCCCTTCAGCCATTGTTAAATATGGTGCTAGGGTTTCTGTTAAATCTTCTATCGTTAAGCCAAATTTAACAGCTAATGATGCTGCATAGATGACATCTCCTGCATTTTCAGATACAATATGAACCCCTAATACTTTTAGTGTTTCTGCATCTGCTACTAGTTTAAATACACCGGTTGTTTCACGGTTTACAATTGCTCTTGGAACAGCATCTAAAGGTAATACAGATGTCTTCACATCATACCCTTTCTCTTTTGCTTGTTCTTCTGTTAAACCAACCGTTGCAACCGTCGGATTCGTAAACGTAACAGCAGGAACTACCGATAAATCTATTTTTTTGTTTAATCCACCAATAGCATTATCAGTAATAATTCCACCTTCATAGGCTGCTACATATACAAATTGTGGTCCTAAAGTCACATCTCCTGCTGCATAAATCTTTTCATTACTTGTTTGACCAAAATCATTGATCAGGATTTCATTATTTTTTCCAGTTTCAACACCTGCTGCACTTAAATTTAAAGAATCCGTATTTGGTTTTCTTCCAGTGGCAACAAGTAACTGATCTGATTCAATGACTTCTCTACTGCCATTTACTGTTACGTAAACCCTTTTTATCTCTCCACTTTGTTCAACACGCTCAAAAGTTGCCCCTTTGACAAGGTTTATACCCTGTTCAATTAACGCTTTTTCAACTGACTCTGAAATCTCAGGATCATACTCCTTTAAAAGTCGCTCACTTCTTTGCATAAGCGTTATTTCTGAACCTAAATGATGAAATAGTTGTCCAAGCTCCATTCCAATGTATCCTGAACCAATTACAGTTAATCGTTTTGGTATTTTCTTTAACTCAAGAAGTGTTGTACTAGTTAAATAGTCCATTTTTTCAAGTCCTGAAATTTGGGGCAACGAAGGCGATGCACCTGTTGCAATTAAAAAGCGTTTTGCAGATAACTTTGCCCCATTGACCTCAACCGTACTAGCATCAACGAATTTTGCTTCACCTTTAATTAAATCAAAATTATATTCATCAATTAAATCCATATATTTTTGATTCCGAAGTTCGCTCACCAATTTATCCTTTTGCGTGATTAAACTAGCTAAATCCACTTCTCCAGCGGATGTTTGTAAACCTATAAACGGATTGTCTTTTGATAAATGATTGATTTCCCCTGCCCTAAGAAGAGTTTTTGACGGAACACAGCCAATATTCACACAGGTTCCCCCAACCGTTCCACGCTCAATCATTCCAACTTTTGCACCGTATTCTATAGCTTTAATTGCCGAAGAAAAGGCAGCAGCACCAGAACCAATAATAAGAAGGTCATAATTGTCTTCATTAATTAACGCCACGTTTTCTAGTGATGATACTTCTTCAATTTCTCCGGCTTGGTAATTTGCTTCATCAATCGCCTTTATTGCACTTTCAACCTCAATATCATCGGGCAGTTCAAATACTGCTTCACCACGACGATAACTAGACTCAATATTTTTAGCACCTATCTTTTCAAGTGCTGATTCTACGTGTTTTTCACAACCCGTACAGGTCATTCCTGAAATGTTTACCTTAAATTTATTCATAAAAAAGCTCCTTTCGTTAATTAATCTCTCATGTTAATGTTTCTATTATTGGACACGAATGTAATTGCTTTTCAGCTGGACATCGTTGTTTTAAGTCGTCTAACATAGTTTCAATTCGTTTTAAATCCTCTATTTGTTTTTGCACTTCCTTTTGTTTTTTAGAAACAAATTCGAACATATCTTGACAACGAACTTCATCTTTATCTACAACAGCAAGTAATTTATAAATCTCGCTTAAAGAGAAACCAAGTTCCTGTATTCGTTTAATAAACCCAACACGCTTAACGTCATCATATGAATATATCCGATAACCAGCTTCCGTTCGGTGAGGTTCTTGTAATAAATTTTTTCGCTCGTAATATCTGATCGTTTCTTTATTAACTCCACATTTATCTGCAAACTCACTAATGCGATAAATCATCTTATTTCACCCCCTGAATATTATAAACCATGTACCATAGTACACGGTCAAGTAAATTGGACTATTTTATTTTTTTCCCAAAGTATCACTCGTATGTGATTGATACTTTTATATAATACTATTGATTATCCTAACATCCCACCAGAAAATCCAATTTAAACACCAGTTGTTTTTAAACTATTAAGAAAGTAATTCCATTATATATTCCGAAGACCCAAAAAAAGAAATAATGCTAAAAAATGCATTTAATGAATTTTCATTAAAAATGGATAAAAGAGAAAAAGAACAGTTATCTGAATTAGAAAATAAATATTCTAGTAAAAAGAACAGTCTTTCTTCAGATAAAAATAAAGCTATTTCTGATTCAGAACAAAAATTACTAGAAAATGAAAATCATTATAAAAGAATGTCTAGCCAAATCGAATTAGATGCTAAAAACTATAAAAGAGCAGGAGCAAGTGATAAAGAAGTGTCTGAGTCTTTAGAACGTAACAAAAAGGAACTTTCTAATAATTACAATCATCATAAAAATAGATTCAATCAAGAAAGGGATGATAAGGTTAAGAATATTGAAGATAATCTTAGGATTTTAGAAGAATCTTACCCTCAAGATATTAATAGAGTAAAAATTTATTATCAACAAGAAAGGGATAAATATTTATCTGAAACTAAAGAACAGTTAGATAAAATGGTTAGAGAACATGAACAAGCAATAGAAGTTTATAGAAATCAATATAACAGTGGCATAAAAGCACCTATACGTTATAAAATTGAAAGTAGTGATAATGGAAAAGATTTTTATGTAACTATTCAATAAAAAATAAAGCCTAATAGATTAACTCCCTATTAGGCTTTTATTTTATAAAGTTAAATTTATATTAAGGTATTCCATGAGAGCATTTTGAAGTGGTATAACATCTCTCCTAGATTTAAATTTATGATCAACAATATCATTTAATTCTTTAAGGCTGGTTTTAATTTCCATAATTTCATTTTTTTAAATCTAAAATATTCATTTTACGAATGAAGTTTTTTACTTTTTTTAGTGTATTCTTATTCAATTCATTTTCCATTATATTTAATATTCTTCTCATTTTAACCATTCTTTTAAAATCATTATCTTCTATATTCAATATACTATTAATACTTTCTTCAAATGAATCGTATCCATCCAATAATTTCTCATTATAATTGTAAAAAAATGCGATAGATACTGACTTTCCTATTCTTGCTTGAGTTCTAAAAATTGCTTGAACTATTTCTGATTTTACTAGATCTTTAGATTATATTTTAGTATTTAATACTTCAGAAAGTCTCTCTGCATGAAATGAATTATTAAACCACTCACCAAAAAATATTATTGAATCATATTTTATATACTCATTTGTAGCTCTACACTTTCCTGAATTATAATGAATAACCTCATATTTATCTCGCAAATCTTTACTAATATTTTCTTTAATGAAGTTAGGTAGATTCTCTATATGAAATGTATTATTCCATGTAATAACAAGATGTTTATTTCCATTATTCATAGAAATATATTTCTCAAGTTTTCTTATGTCTTCAACAATATCTTTTTTATGTTTCTCATTACTTTTTCTTGTCCTTCGTGTTGATAACAATGTATCATAATAAATATTATTATTTATAACTACTTTACTTTGATTATATCTTTCTATATTCCAATTATTACTACCTTCAAATAAAAATTCTGCTGTGGCATCTAAAATAATTAATTTTGTATCTTCATCTATAAAGTCATTAATATCTTGGTGTATGATAATATCTGATGATATATCTGTATTAGATAGATCTCCTAAAGATACTATAAGTTTATTGAATAGCCAGCTAACTCTTTCATGATATAGTTTTTCATTTTTTATATCAGGTAAATCATTAAATAATTCATTAAATATATTTTTGTCAAAATTTATTATATTCTTAATTGTCTCCTTATTTAGCCTTATCTCTTTTCCGTATATCAACTCTCTCTTATAAAGTTCTACTAATAATTTCTCATGTTTTACTACTATATCCGTATAAGGGGTCTGGAATTCATCAAAGATAACTAATTCTCTCTTTGTTATCTCTTTCTTTATGGGATCATCATAGTTAATAAATATATTGCTTGATTCATATAAAGCCCTCCAGTTATTAGTTACTACTATTCTATATTTTGACAAAGCATAAATATTACATTCTAATTCTTTTAATGTATCGCTTCCTTTATAAATTCCACAAATGGACTGTTTAGGATTTAATGCTTTAACATCAAATACAAGCCTTTTAATTTCTTCATTTGTTTTTACAATAATCAAAGTAGACTTATCAGTATTAGCACAAAGAACCTTTAAATTTGTGGTTTTCCCTGAGCCGCAACCCCAAGCTAAGACTTGCCTATTTGAATAGCTATCTATGCTATTCTTAAGTTTGTAACTGCTATCATCTACTTTATCTAGTAAATAGTTACGCCTAGAAAGTAGATAGTTATTATCATCTACATTGTAATTAATCTCATTATTTTTTAATCTCCATCCCTTCCATTTATCTGGAAAACTTACATTTTCTTTCTTCATAATAATCTCCATAAAAAAGCCACTAAATAGTGGCTTGGATTTAAATTTTTAGCATATAGATATTATCTATTTCAGTTCTTTTTAAATAATCTACTTTTATCAATTCATTTATAGCTTTAATGAATAAATCTCTTTTTAAGTTAAAAACAGATTCCGAGTTGAAAGTAGTTAACGTTATTTCTTTATTTTCATTTTTACTTTTTATGATTAATGTATATAAGACATTTCTAGCATTGCTAGTTAACTTCTTAAAACGTTTCTCTAATGGCAATTTCCTATTAATAATTGAAAAAATCTTATCATCTACTGTTTTAAGCATAGATCACCTCATTTAGGTTTTTAATGTTGTTTAAGTACCGATTTACATCAGATTCAAAGTAGCCTACGGAGTTAGCTCCTAGGCTAACTTTTTTGGGAAAATTAGGCTTATAATAAGCAGAACTTTTATCCTGCCAAGTGTAGAATGTACTTTTAGATATTCCTAATATCGTTAAAAATTCTTTTACCCTGATTATTCTATCCATGGTAAAACCCCTATATATAAAAAGGGTATTACTCTTTAGTTAGTAATACCCTTATATTATTGCGTTTAAAAAAATGATCTGTAATATCACTTTTGATAAGGCGTATAGCCTCTATTTCATATATTAATAAGAAATCCTTACTGTTGTATGGTCTAACTAAAATCAACTTGAGACCATCCTATACTTCCTCCAGATTGCTTGCAAGCATTTTTTGAACAAATTTTCTGCTTTCCAACATAGGAAACTTATCTTATTCATTCTCATATATAACTAATGTTTTCATTAAGAAAATTTTTAAAAATTTCTGTCTAAAAAATAGTCGAATAATACTATTTTACTTTTTTAGATATTTTCCTATTGTTGTGCTACCATTAACTCACAAGGTAGCATACCAGTGCTTTAATTATTATAGATAATCTATCACTTCATTTTTTAGTAACACCAATAGTAACACTGAACACAAACCCAACAAATAAAGTTATTATAAATCAAAGTCTTATATTGCTAGTTCAAGTGAGATTATCCCACCAAATTTAGAACCTTGAAACTTAAAGTGAGTTTCAAGGTTTTTTTCTTTATGGAAAATCTACATTTCTTTCAGATAATTTAAGCCTAATCCATTCATTTGTCCCATAATCCAACTTTGTTTTTTACGAACTAATGCACTAGGCTTATTCACTTTATAGATAATCGGATTCGGTAAAACTGCAGCGAGTAATGCCGCTTCTGATTGAGTTAAGTTTTTCGCTGATTTTTTGAAGTAATAGCGACTAGCTGCTTCTACACCAAAGATGCCATGACCAAATTCTGCGATGTTCAAATACACTTCTAAAATGCGTTCTTTGGACCAAAAGATTTCCATTAATGCCGTTATGGGAACTTCTAATCCTTTGCGAAACCAACTTTGTCCATGCCAGAGAACGAGGTTTTTTGCTGTTTGTTGAGAAATCGTTGAAGCGCCTCGGATTCGGCGAGATTTTTCATTAAATTTAAAGGCCTTTTGAATTGCTTCAAAATCAAAGCCCCAGTGGTTGGGAAATTTTTGATCTTCAGCGGCAATTACCGCAAGTTGCATATTCGGTGAGATTTCATCAAGGCTCACCCAATCGTATTTGATTGAATAGCTGAAATCTAACTGTAATAAGTGCCCGATTTTTTGCTGTGCCATATAGGCAGAGAAGGGAACAGGGATAAAGCGGAAGCAAATGAAAAATGCCAGGATTGCGAGAGAAAAACGCCACGCAACCCGTTGCCAATTTTTTTTCCACCAAGAGGGGCGAAAAAGATGTAAAAGTGCGGTCAGAATTCGCTTAGTTTTTTGCAGCTTGCTCATCGAGTTGGCTTTTCACCCAGTTTATAAAATCCGGATCCATTGTTTTGAGCATATTAGAACCACGCGTAATGGTTGCTGCACTGGTATTGAGATTTTGTTGAATCTCTCGTTGTGAGAGATTTTTATCCAATAACTGTGCTACGATTTGTAAACGTAACCCCACCGCATCACGTTCATCAGGCGTGAGCAGAAGCGTTAAGAAATCTTGTGCTTTGCCTTGCTTAAATGCAGTTTGCAAGGTCGCGAGGAAAGCATTCCATTGTTCTAAATTGCGACTAATATACATATCAACAACCCTATACTATTAAACTAGTGCGACTAGTATAGCCGATCGTATTCCTCTTTGCTAAAGGTTTGTAATTTTTCTTTGTCTTGTAGGTTTTGATAGTAAAAATCGTAAGTTAATACGTTTTGAACATAACCTCGCGTTTCAAAGAATGGAATAGAGGCAATAAATTCATCCATAGCCAATTTGCCATTGGCTCTTGCAAGCCATTTTTCTACACGGCTTGCTCCCGCATTATAGGCGGAGGCGATCAAAATTCGGTTATTAGGGTATTTAGCATTTAACTCATTTAAGTGAGCCGTGCCGAGTAAAATATTATTAAGCGGTTTAAATAAATCTAACTCACCGTTATAAGGAAGTTGCTGATTTTCTGCTGTTTTTTGTGCAGTACTCGGTAATAGCTGCATTAATCCTCGAGCATTTGCAGAAGATTGTGCCATTGGATTCCAAGCACTTTCTTGGCGAGCAATGGCCATGGCAAAAGTTTTGGTTACACGATTATCCACAATCGCTTGAGGTTCCGTTGCGCTGAGATTCCCATTACTGAGGGCAATATCAAAATATTGACTGTAAGCATTTGGTAAGCGTAAGTCGATATAATCCCAAGCTTTTGCAATAATTGAGCCATCTACGCCCAATTCAAACCAATTTTGTTCATTTGCATATTGGCTTAACGCAAGTTGTTTCTCTTGCGGTAATTTTTCTAATAGAGAACGCCAACGTTGTTTGGCTGCGCCTAATCGATCTAATTGACGCAGTTCTGCAATCTCAGCTAATTCAGCTGAATACTCCTCTTGGATATTGGACTCTTGAGAAATTTTAGGCATTTCCAGTTTGTAGGAATGGCCTAATTTGACCGCTGCTAACATTGGATAAAACCCACGTTCTTTCGATAAAGCTTCTAATCGTTGTTTCGCATCTTTATCGGATGCTTGAGCAGCTATTTTAGCCATCCAATAACGCCATTCTTGTTTTTGCTTCGCTTCATCTGAAAGGGCATTCAACCAACCTAATAAATCCGTTTGTTGCCAAATAGCCGTACGCAAACGACGTTCAATGAGGTTATCTGCATTGAGTTTTAGGATTTCTTGATCGCGCCATTGCACAAAGTTAGGGCTTTCGTTATCAAAGAAACGGCTAATAAAGGCGATTTTCCAACCACGTAATTCACTTTCATTTAATTGCCAAGTCTTAGCCCATTGCTCGTAAGGAGTGAAAGTTGGCTCATTCATATTTTCCGGAATGGTTCGCAAATAACGAGCAAAACCGAGCACTACAGCAAATTTATTGGTGATTTTATTCGTATTATCATTAATTAATGGTAATTTCTCGGCAAGTATTTTCAAATTGGCTGGATTTTTTAAGAGATCCTGATAGAGCGCTAAATGAGCGGCTACTTGCTCATCTTCTTTAGCATTCTCAATTTTTTCTAACTCTTTAGCGAGTATTTCTAATCCTTTCGCATCATTTTTACTGAAGAGCATTTCCGCTTTTTGATAGATCTTCTCTTCAGCGCGTCCACCTTGTGAATACCAAGCCGCCCAGAGTTGAGCATCATTAGGAAGCTCTGCATTATTGAGCCAAAGTTGTTCATATTCAGACAAAATAGCCAATTTATTCTTGTCGTTTGATTGGTTTTCTGTCGTCTGACTGGTATTGGCTGCCTCTATTTGATATTTAGCTGTAAGCACGGCAATTTGTGTTTCTAAATTATTTGGCTTGAGTTTGGCGAGAGATTGAGTATCTTCAGCATTGGTGAATAACGTAAAAATACGTTGTTCTAATTTTCCACGTAGGAAATGAGAGGAATGTTGCTGAATAAATTGTTCAATGTCTGTTCGCAATGCATTCACTTCTTCACGAGGTGTATCGCGATTAACGGTTTTTACACGTGCATCTAAATAAGCCGCTATAGCATCAGTTTGCAATGGATAACCTTTTAAAGAATCAATAAGCCCAAGAAATAATTTGGCATTATTAGAAACATGATTATTTTTGACCGCACTTTTTAGGAGCGACTCTAATTGCAGAAAAGTCGCGCGTTGTTCAATCAGCTTTAATTCATGAGCGTGCTGTTGCTGTGCCCATTTGGCTTGTTCTTCTGCAAGGTTAATTTGTGGCGCTGTTTCATTTTTGCTTTTATGGGCATGCTGATTAGCCAAAGCTGAGCCTGAAAGTGCGGTTAAAATCAATAACGAAATTGTCGTGTGTTTAAGTGCTCGCATAGGAGATTCCATATAAAGAGAAAGACGGATATTTAGATCCGTCTTTGAGTGTAGCGTTCGTTTTATTTAGAAAACTTTTTTGAAAGGCTTCACAATCACATCACCGTAAACGCCAGCTTCAACATAAGGATCTTGTGCAGCCCAGTCTTTTGCTGCAGACAGACTTTCGAATTGAGCAATCACAGTCGAGCCGATAAAGCCAGCTTCGCCTGGATTTTCATCGTCAATGGCAGGATTAGGACCTGCTGTTAATAAGCGACCTTCTGCTTGTAATTGTTTTAAACGAGCAAGATGTTGCTCACGTACAGTAAGGCGTTTTTCTAAAGTACCAGGAATATCTTGGGCAAAAATTACGTAATACATCATTTATCCTTTTAACAATTTAATTCTTCGATAGAGGCTAATGCTCGTTCTAGTTCAAGATTACCTTCACGTGGAATAGAGCGGGATTTGCCGTCTTTTCCTACGGCGACAAAGGTAAATACAGCATCTGTCACGCAGTAACGTTCCCCAATTGGTTCACTGGCAACTTTTTTCACCCATACTTCTACCTTGATTTTAATAGAAGAACGACCCACACTGAGACATTGGCCGTAACAACACACCACGTCACCGACGGCGATAGGCTTAATGAAATTCATACTTTCTACGGCAACGGTGACAACGCGACCATGAGCAATTTCTTTTGCTAGAATTGCTCCGCCCATATCCATTTGTGACATAATCCAGCCACCGAAAATATCGCCGTTGGCGTTGGTATCTGAAGGCATAGCCAAGGTGCGTAGTAATAATACGCCTTTAGATTGACGACCGTCTTTATCGATAAGATTTGAAACCATTATTTTTCCTCATCATTTTTTTGATCATCTTTAGGTAAGTAACGGTAAATATAAGCACCGCTGACAATTGTTGCAACAAAGGTCATACCAAGTAAACCAAAAGATTTGAAATCAACCCAAGCATCTTCAGACATATTTTGGCTGATATAAATATTTACCAGCATACACAGAATAAAAAATCCTGCCCAGCCTACATTTAATTTGTTCCACACATTATTCGGTAATTGGATTTCCTTGCCTAATAACTTTTTCACCAGTGGCGTATTGAATTGGAATTGTGCAACCAATAAAACAATGGCAAATAAGGCATTAATAATCGTGACTTTCCATTGTAGGTATTTGATTTCATTGAAATAGGCAGTGAGCAAACCAAAAAAGACGACAGCAATTGCCATGATTTTTTGTTGTTTCTCAATCATGCCATATTTCAGTTTTAGTACAACCATCTGAATGATGGTCGCGATCACTAAGACAATCGCCGCCTCACGCACCCCAAACATTTTGTAGGTGATGAAAAAGAGAACAAGAGGAATAAATTCAAGAAGTTGCTTCATATTATGCCTTCATAAATAAACTGTAAAAACGGTAAGTAAATACTAAAATAAATAGTTGAAATAATGCTACCAAAATGCCAAAAATCACACTTAGAAATGATGTACCTAGGATTGCACCAACGCTATTCACTAATAAAGGTAGAAGTAAATAAGTGATCAAAGCATAAATAATCAATATGCCATTACGTTTAACACCCGCACGCCACACTTGTAAAGCACTTTGCCCGATAGATTGATTGGAAGCAATATAATGCACGGGCGATAAGCATAAACGAACAAAGAAAAACAAGCCAAATACCATTGAAAAAAAGGCTAGAGGGGAGAGTGCATTTTTGCTTAAAAATGAACTCATAACATCAACGATACCAAATAAAAGCGGCAAGCTCATAAAAATATCTAAAACCACCACACCTAAAAAACGACGTAATGTCAGCATGAGACCTTGATTAATCGGATTTTGGTTTTGCTGGCTAATATGATGAATGGTTGCAATACCGAAGGTCGCAATAAAAGACATCAATAATTGTTGGAATACAAAAGATCCAATCAGAGCAGTTGGCTCCACTTTGCTTAATGCATCAATAATGTCTTGTTGTGATGGATTAGGATTATCACCCAAACTCGGCATTGGTACACTGACTAATGCATTAATCAATTGTGAGACAACAAAAATCCCAACGAAAATCAGCACGGTTTTTCGCTGATTACGCATAAAATTGAGGCTATCTTGAAAAATCTGAGTAAAGTTAATTTGCATCTTATTTTCTCGGTAAAAAAAGTGAGGTAATTATACAAGCTTTGACATCAAAAAACTAAAAATACGAAGAATTGCTCTAGATTAAAAAAAATTTTTTAATTAATTTCAAAAAATTTGACAGAGATCACGGTTTAATACCCCAAAATAAGTATTATTATAACAAGAGATAGTATTGTCCGAATGCGGACTTAAAAGATAATGACTAAGGAGTCAAAATATGAAAAAAACGGCATTAGCATTGGGATTAAGCGCAGCATTATTAGCAGGCTTTGCAAATGCACATCAACAAGGTGATGTTATTGTAAGAGCGGGTGGTGTTCTTGTGGATACTCACACGAGCACAAATAGCGATGTCTTCAAATTTAAAGTGAACAATAATACTCAATTGGGGTTAACGGGTACTTATATGTTCACTGATAACATCGGGGTAGAATTACTTGCGGCGACACCTTTTAGTCATGAGATTAAGTTAGGGTCTGCTTTAGTGGGTAAAACTAAACATTTACCGCCAAGTTTATATGCTCAATACTATTTCTTGGATAAAGATGCTAGTGTACGTCCTTATATAGGTGGAGGTCTTAACTACACCACGTTTTTCAGTGAAAAAGCTAAGTTAGCTGGTGTATCTAATCTTAGATTAAAAGATTCAGTTGGCCCGATTGCGAATGTGGGTATAGATGTTAAACTGACAGATAACCTTTATTTCAATGCGGCAATGTGGTATGCGCAAATTAAAACCAAAGCGCGTTTTAATTTAGCTGGTGAAAATCATACGGTGAAGGTGAAACTTGACCCTACAGTATATTTCGTCGGTTTAGGTTATCGTTTCTAATGGAACCTTGTTCTGAAAAAAGCGGTACACAGTGTGTACCGCTTTTTATTTAACGTTATTCAGCGGCATAGCCAGATATGGGTAAAGGGGAGTCGTCTAAATATGCTATACCGTTTTCGAGTTTTAATCGCTCCTCAATAAACCATTTAATCACTAAAGGATAAATATGATATTCCTGTTCACGTGTACGAAGTTCAATCTCCTCGACGGTATCACCAGGGAAAATCGGTACTTTAGCTTGTAACACAATGGCACCGCCATCGATCTCTTCATTGACAAAATGCACGGTTGTACCATGTTCGCTCTCGCCATTCTCAAGTGCTCTTTGATAAGTATGTAACCCAGGATATTTTGGAAGAAGGGAAGGGTGAATATTTAAAATTTTCCCAGCAAAACGTTGTGTGAATGGTTTGGTTAAGATTTTCATGTAGCCGGCTAACACAATGAGATCAACATTGAGATCATCTAAATAATCACCTATAGCCTTATCCATATCGAGATTAGAGGCAAAATCTTGGCGCAAAAAAACTCGGCTAGGAATGCCCGCACTTTCAGCACGTTCTAAGCCAAATGAATCGATTTTATTACTGATGACAGTCACAATCTTTCCAGGAATAAAACCAGTTTGACAAGCCTTAATTATCGCTTGAAGATTTGATCCTTGTCCTGAAATCAGGACGGCAATTTTTTTCATATTATTCTACATAAAAGAAGGGCGAACCTTTCATTCTGAAATTTTCGCCCTGAGATGGAAAAGAGATATCATTTAATGATAACTTGTGGTTCGTCATCTGTTGCACTTTCGATATGACCGATTAACCAGGCATTTTCACCCGATTGTTTTAAAATCGTTAAAGCGGTTTCCACTTGCGATTGTGGTAATGCAATCACCATGCCAACGCCGCAGTTGAACGTACGGTACATTTCATAGGTTTCAATGTTGCCTTTTTCTTGTAACCATTTGAATACGGGTTGCCATTCCCAACTGCTTTCATAAATAACGGCTTTGGTATTTTTTGGTAATACACGGGGAATATTTTCCCAGAAACCGCCACCCGTTAAGTGTGCAATAGCATGGACTTCCGTTTGTTTGATTAAAGCGAGAACAGATTTTACATAGATTTTTGTCGGCGCAAGCACTTGTTCACTTAATGGACGACCATCTAGTTGCTCAGTGGCTGGGTTGACGCCAGCAACATCAATGACTTTACGAATTAAAGAATAACCATTTGAATGCGGGCCACTTGAACCTAGTGCAATTAAAGCATCTCCTACTTTAACTTGGCTACCATCAATGATTTCTGATTTTTCAACCACGCCCACACAGAAACCTGCAAGGTCATAATCGCCAGCGTGGTACATGCCTGGCATTTCGGCGGTTTCACCCCCGACTAATGCACAACCTGATTGTACACAGCCTTCAGCAATGCCTTTCACTACATCGGAGGCAACATCTACGTCAAGTTTGCCCGTGGCGTAGTAATCCAAGAAGAATAAGGGTTCGGCACCTTGCACGACTAAATCGTTAACACACATAGCAACCAAATCAATACCGATGGTATCGTGTTTTTTTAAGTCAATGGCCAGGCGTAATTTAGTGCCCACACCGTCTGTACCTGAAACAAGGATGGGTTCTTTATATTTGCCCGGAATGGCACATAATGCACCAAACCCACCTAATCCCCCGATAACTTCAGGGCGAGTTGTCCGCTTTACGTGTGGTTTAATACGTTCAACTAATTCGTTACCGGCATTAATATCCACGCCTGCATCTTTATAACTTAATGATGGTTTGCTCACAATGTTGTCCTATATTTTTAGGTTAAATGATAAAACGGCGTGATTGTACCAGATCAAGCAAACGTTTGCGATAGTGATTTAATCATGATTTAAGCAAAAAATAACCGCGCTTTATTTTTAATAATAAAGTGCGGTTATTTTCTAGAATGTTTTTTAGCGATTCGCTAATTCGAAAATCATTGCTTCAGCCTGGCAGCTAAATGTAAAACGTGCCGTTAAATTGGCGCCATTTTCAGTTTCTGTGATTTCACTTTTAATATCGCAAGGATCACTTTCTGTTTTGCGTGCTTTTTCAACGAAACAATTAAGTGCCGCTTCAGCTTCAGCTTTATTTGCATAGGTTTGATGAATATCAACAGCGCAATCTGAACCGTCAATAATCGTCCCCACATCAACACAACTACAAGTGAGAGATTCTTCAGCTTTGCATGTTACAGTCATAGGATTTCCTTATTTAAAAATTAAGATTGGCTGTATTTTAGCACTTTTGAACAACTCTGCAAAAATAACCGTATTTTAAATTGAAATATGATTTATTGAATAGTGGTCGGAACACTTATAAATTAGTTTAAAATAATTTGCACTCTATTTCATGGAGCTTTAGAATCTGGGAGCTTTTTATTATTAGTCACAATAGGTTCTCGATGAAAAAATTTCATAAAACGCTAGTAGCGATGGCGATCTTATCTACTGCAAGCGGTGTAAATGCTGCTGCATTCCAATTAGCAGAAGTGTCAACGTCAGGTCTTGGTCGTGCTTATGCCGGTGAAGCTGCAATTGCGGACAATGCCTCAGTGGTTGCAACTAATCCAGCATTAATGAGCTTATTTAAAACCAACCAATTCTCTGTGGGTGGCGTTTATGTGGATTCTAAAATTCGAATGAGTGGTCCGGTTACCGTTAATGCATTAGGTCGTACTGTTGCTGCAGGTTCTGCAGATCATGATAGTGTTATACCAGATTCATTGATTCCGAATATGTATTTTGTGGCACCAATTAATGACAAATTTGCCATTGGTGGTGGTATGAATGTGAATTTTGGATTAAAAAGTGAATATGAATCAGATTACAACGCAGGAGTATTCGGCGGTAAAACTGATTTAAGTGCGATTAACTTAAATTTAAGCGGTTCATATCGTGTGACTCAAGGTTTAAGTGCTGGTGTGGGTTTAAATGCAGTTTATGCAAAAGCAAAAATTGAGCGTAGAGCTGGTGCTCTGGCTGATGCAGCTCAATATGTTGGTAAGGCTGTACGCGAAGGAGCTATACAATTACCTCCTACAGCTGGTCCATTATTGGCTTCATTAAGTAGCGTTCAAAAAGATACTATTCTAACTCAACTACAAGACAAAGCGGCTTGGGCTTTTGCTTGGAATGCTGGTGTAATGTATCAATTTAATGAAAATCATCGAATTGGTTTAGCTTACCATTCTAAAGTAGATATTGATTTTACAGATCATACAGCAACTAGTTTACAAGCTCAGCGTATTGGGCAAGAAGGTGGTTTAAAGCTCAATTTGCCTGATTATTTAGAGTTTTCAGGATTTCACCAATTAACCGAGAAATTTGCTATGCACTATAGTTATAAATATTCTCACTGGAGTCGTCTGAAAAACTTATATGCAACGTATCATGCTGATGGCGTAGAAGCATTTCATAAGAAAATGTACTACAGAAATAGTTCGCGTGTAGCACTAGGTGGAACTTACGATGTGGATGAGAAATTAACTTTACGAGCAGGTATTGCTTATGATCAAGCTGCAGCAACTGAATATGCTAGTGCGGCAATTCCTGATACAGATCGTACTTGGTATAGCGTAGGTGCTACATATAAATTTACTCCAAATCTTTCAGTTGATTTAGGCTATGCTTATTTGAAAGGTAAAAAAGTTCATTTCAAAGAAGAGCAAATTATCCGCAATGGTGCTGTAGTGGTAACTGGAAATTACACCTCTAAAGCAAGTGCAAATCTTTACGGTTTGAATTTAAATTATAGTTTCTAATCGGTTAGAAAATTTAGCATAATAAAGCACACCTCCACACGAAGTGTGCTTTTCTTTTTTATAAAACAAGGCAAAAAATGACCGTACTTTATTATACTTATTATCCTTCTCCTATCGGGCGGCTTTTAATTTTATCTGATGGTGAAAGTATTACACATATTGATTTTGAAAAAGAGCAATATGAACCTAATCCTAAATGGCATAAAAAAGATGAATTGCCTGTTTTTCAAAAAGTATACTTGGCTTTTGAACGATATTTTAGTGGAGAAGTCGAGCGTTTTTCAGATATCCCCTTGAAGCCAGAAGGTACAGCGTTTCAACTCTCTATTTGGCAAGCTTTACGCGAAATTGATTATGGTGAGCTTTCCTCTTATGGTGATCTTGCGTTGCAGATTAATAATCCTAAAGCGGTTCGAGCCGTAGGTGGTGCGGTAGGGAGTAATCCGATTAGTATTATTATTCCTTGTCACCGCATTTTAGGTAAAGATCGTACTTTAACTGGTTTTGGCGGAGGCTTAGAGGCAAAACGTTTTTTATTACAATTAGAAAAAATTCCCTATATTGATAAAGGTACTGAAAATACTAAGCCTCGCTTTTTTAAGAAATATCACGAATGATTCCACAAACCCTTGAACAATTACTTTCCAAAGCACAATCCATAGCTGGCTTAACTTTTGGTGAATTAGCTGACGAATTACATGTTCCAGTTCCACCGGATTTAAAACGCGATAAAGGTTGGGTTGGGATGTTGCTTGAAACTGCATTAGGTGCTACGGCAGGCAGTAAGGCTGAACAGGATTTTTCCCATTTAGGCATTGAATTAAAAACTTTACCCATTAATGCAGAAGGCTTTCCGTTAGAAACCACGTTTGTGAGTCTTGCGCCCTTGGTTCAAAACTCCGGGGTAAATTGGGAAAATTCGCACGTTCGTCATAAATTATCGAAAGTCTTGTGGATTCCCATTGAAGGCAGTAGAGATATTCCTTTACGTGACCGCCATATTGGTCAGCCTATCTTATGGCAACCTTCGGTTGAACAAGAACATCAATTACGCCAAGATTGGGAAGAGTTGATGGATTATATTGTGCTCGGAAAGTTAGATCAGATTACGGCACGTATTGGTGAAGTTATGCAACTGCGTCCAAAAGGTGCAAACAGTAAAGCCATTACGAAAGGCATTGGTAAAAATGGGGAAGTGATTGATACTTTGCCGCTGGGGTTTTATTTACGGAAAGAATTTACGGCAGGCATTTTAAACGCTTTTCTTTATCATAAAAATGGGTGAATCATCACTCATTTTTTATTTCTCTAAGTTCTGAAAAACACAGAAAAAACCTACCGCACTTTGTAAAGTCTCTCCATAGAAAATGAGTGGGATACGATTTCGTTGCCAAGGCGGAACACCGAGCTCTTGCCAAATTTTTTTCATGGTTTCTGCTGGGCGATTATGCTGTCGTTTTACTTTGCCAGTATAAGCAAATCGTATTTGAATCGGCTCTTGTGTATTAGCAAGTTGAACTTGTTTGTCATTCCAATGGACTAAAATGCCTTGCTCATTGTTGATTGCATAAATTCTTCCAAGATTATCAGGCAAAAGAATCTGTTGATTTAACGGCATATCAAGACAAGTTTGCGACAAATCAGCGAATTTCCCCGTTAAATAGAGACATTCCTGATAACGGCGAATAATATGCTCCCCGAGTTGAAATTGTGGGGATGCATCCGCTTTAGCCTGAATAACATCATCAATAATATGCATTAATTGAATCTGCGTAGGCATAGCAATCTGATTTTTAGCCAGCCACATACGCAAAAGTGAGGTTTGTTTTTGCGGTGAATAGTCTAGAAAGTTTATGAGCGAAAACTGTTTTTGATCCTCAAGAATGTGCTGCTCAAAGCAGGTCTGTAATAATTCATTAATCAGTTGTTGTTGCTCAAAACAATGTTGTGCGGCACGCTGAACAGCATGATCAAAATGTTCCCAGCGTTGACGTATTTCAGGCAAAATTTGGTTACGTAAGAAATTGCGATCGTAATGATTATCTTGATTGCTTTCGTCTTCGACCCAAGACAGATTTTCTTGCTGAATGTAATCTTCTAATTCATTACGGGTAAAAGAAAGAAGCGGGCGTAGAATAGACATCCCGAACAATTGACTTTCTTTTTGCATTGCGCCTAAACCTTGTAATCCCGCGCCTCGTTTTAGCGCTAGGAAAAAAGTCTCAGTTTGATCATTTAAATGATGTGCAGTGACCAGATATTCATCTGGCTGAATATGTTTCAAAATCGCCTGATAACGGGCTTCTCTAGCGCCAGCTTCAATGCCATCGTGCATTTCCACTTTGACTCTTTCAATAATAAGTGGAATGGCAAATTGTTTACAGAGTTGTTGGCAATGAGCCGTCCAAGCATCCGCATTCGGGCTTAATCCGTGATGGATATGGATAGCTCGCAGACTTAAGTGCGGTCGTTTTTCGCGGAGTTTTTTAACTAAAGAAAGCAGTGCAGTTGAATCCAAACCACCGCTAAAAGCAATGAGAAGCTTATTGGCGGTGGTTGGGATTTGAGCTTGGAATAATGAAAAAAGATCCATTAGGCAACTTTAACAGCTTTGTAGTTTGTGCTTGGATTTAAGATCTCAAAACGTGCAGCAATAGGTTGGAGTTCGTAAGATTTTAAATCAAAGGTAGTTTTCATTACGCCTGCCACCGCATTATTCATTTTTTCAAAAGCTTCAACATCGTTGCCACAGTTTAAGTAATGCGCCAAGAAAGTACCCGCAATTAAATCACCCACACCAACAGGTTCAAAGTTAAATTTATAAAGCGGACGGCTTAAATGCCATACACCTTCAGGTGTCGCCATAATAATTTCAAAGGTATCGGGATCATTTAATTTACCCGCTTTACCTAAGTGTTTAACCAACACTTTTTTCACACCTTTAGCCACTAATGCATTGGCGGCTTTCAGCACATCGTCAAACGTATTGATAGGGAAGTCAGAAAGCGTACGAAGTTCGGAAAGATTTGGGGTCATGATATCCGCACGTGGAATGGCTTTTTCAATTAAGCGTTCACGTACACCATCGGCGACCACGCAGACTTTTTCGGCATTTGGCATCACTGGATCGCACAAGTAAAGTGCATTTGGGTTACGTGCTTTGATTTTTTCTAAAGCATAGATAATTTGGTCAACTTGCTCAGCTGAACCTAAATAGCCAGAAAGCAACGCATCACATTCTTGCAGTTTTCCAATGGCATCTAAACCGTTAGCAATTTCACCAATTTGCTCTTGTGGAATCACCATGCCTGTCCATTTACCATATTGAGTATGGTTAGAGAATTGCACGGTATTGAGTGCCCATACATCCACGCCTAATAGCTGCATTGGAAAGGTAGCAGATTTATTACCAGCGAAACCATAAACTACGTGAGATTGGATTGCTAATACGTTTTTCATTTTAAGTTCTCCTTTTATATTATTTTAGGCATTGATGCTGTTTTTTGCATCCATGCAACATTTTTTTCAAAACACAAAAAAGAGCGGTTAAACTAACCGCTCTATTTTATTAACAATAACCGTAAGACATTAAACGTTCATAACGTCTTTCTAATAAGCCATCTTTGTCGAAGGTATCGAGTTCGTTTAGTTCTTCAAGGAGGCATTGTTTTAAATTACGTGCCATTTCATGATAATTACGATGCGCACCACCTAATGGCTCTTGAACGATATTATCAATTAAACCTAACTCTTTTAAACGAGTAGCGGTTAAGCCCATGACTTCGGCTGCGGTAGATGCTTTTTCTGCGCTCTTCCACAAGATTGAAGCACAGCCTTCTGGTGAAATAACGGAATAAGTTGAATATTGCAACATATTCACTTTGTCGCCGACACCAATGGCTAATGCACCACCAGAACCGCCTTCACCGATTACCGTACAGATAACAGGTACTTTTAATGTAGACATTTCACGTAAGTTACGAGCAATCGCTTCAGACTGACCACGTTCTTCCGCACCGATGCCCGGGTAAGCCCCTGGTGTGTCGATAAAGGTAATGATAGGTAAGTTAAAACGCTCAGCCATTTGCATTAAACGTAACGCTTTACGATAGCCTTCAGGTGCTGGCATCCCAAAGTTACGAGTTACTTTGTCTTTTACCGTACGACCTTTTTGGTGACCGATAATCATTACCGCGCGACCATCTAAACGAGCAAGACCACCTACGATTGCTTTATCATCTGCAAAGGCACGATCGCCTGCCAGTTCTTGGAAATCAGTAAAAATATGTTCGATATAATCAAGCGTGTATGGACGATTTGGGTGACGTGCCATACGAGAAACCTGCCATGCATCAAGATTTGCAAAGGTTTTTTTGGTTAATTCATCGCTTTTCTTTTGTAAGCGTTTAATTTCATCGTGTAAATCAATTTTGTCATCAGATGCTGAACGTAGTGCTTCAATTTTAGCTTCAAGTTCAGCAATAGGTAATTCAAAATCTAAATATTCTTGGCTCATTTCTTATCCTAAAATATCGTCAAAAGTTGCCCGCACTTTATCAAGATTTAAGGTGCGGTGCAAATGGTTTTCACTGGTTGGAGCGGATTATAAATATTCCTTTTTTAGTAATGATAACAAAAACAAAAATGCGGAACAAATCACGACAGAAGGCCCCGCCGCTGTATCATAAAAGGCGGAAAGGAATAACCCGCCAATAACGGAAAGCATACTAATTAAAATCGCAATAAACACCATTTGCTCAGGTGTCTTAGCAAAGCGTCTTGCTGTTGCAGCGGGAATAATTAAGAGCGATGTAATAATCAGAGCTCCAACAAACTTCATACTTAATGCAATGGTAAGTGCGGTCAAAATCATTAAGATAAATCGCATTTTTTTAATGTTAATGCCTTCCACTTGTGCCAGTTCAGGTGAGACTGTGGTGGAGAGTAAGGCTTGCCAGAAGTAAAGCAGCGTGCCTAATACAATAACCACACCCGCGCCAATGTAAGGTAAGTCGTTAAAATTAATGGCGAGCAAATCCCCAAAAAGATAACTCATTAAATCTACGCGGACATTTTTAAGCAAGCCAACCGTGACTACACCAAGAGAAAGACAACTGTGTGCGATAATGCCTAAAAGGGTATCTACTGAAAATTGCGTGTTACTTTCGAGCCACACCATTAATACGGCAAGAATAATCGTCAAAATCACAATGGCAACATAAGGATTAATTTGTAAGAAAATCCCTAACGCCACACCGAGTAAGGCAGAGTGGGAAAGCGTATCGCCAAAATAAGCCATTTTACGCCACACCACAAAGGCACCCAATGGGGCAGTAATTAAGGAAAGCAGTAAGCCGGTAAGCAAGGCTGGAAACAAAATCTCAAACATGATTTTTCCTTATTGTTGGCATTCTGATGGATTGGCACTGCAACTACAAACATCACCGTGCATATTATGGTGGTGATTATGATGGTGCGTATAAAAGCCCACATTTTGTGAGATTTGATTGCCCCAAAGACGCATAAATGTGGGATTATTCGATAAGCTTTCGGGTGTGCCGGCACAGCAAATATGTTGATTGATGCACAACACTTCTTTACTGTCCGCCATCACGATATGCAAATCATGGGAAACCATTAAGACCGCACAATTTAAAGCTTGTTGAGTACGATGAATTAGCTGATAAAGTTCAGCTTGACCATTAATATCCACCCCTTGAGTCGGTTCATCTAACACCAGTAAATTGGGTTTATTCAAAATTGCACGAGCCAATAGCACACGTTGCATCTCGCCACCAGAGAGTTTTTGCATATTATTTTTTCTCAAATGAGTAATAGAGAGTTGCTCAAGTGCGGTTGATATTTCTTGCGTTTTAACACCTTTTTTGAGCGCCAGAAAACGCTCAACCGTCATCGGTAAGCTGTGATCGAGGTGAATTTTTTGTGGGACATAGCCAATTCTGACATTCGCGCTATAAATCACTTCACCGGATGTTGGCGCTTGTAATTTTAATAAGGTTTTTAAAAGGGTTGATTTTCCCCCACCATTAGGACCGACAATGGTAATAATTGAATGAGGATAAATGTTAAGATTAATATCCCGCAGTGCGGTCTTTTGCTCAAAGACTACATTGATATTTTTTAGCGTAATTAATGGTACTGATTGGGTTGGTTGAATGGCGTTAATTTGCATAATTCTCCCCTTAAAAATAGCCCAATAACATAGCTCATTTCCTTATTTTTCTCAAGAAATTCTATCAGTGTCTAAATATTAGGCATAAGATTTTATATTCTTGGGGTAAAATGAATTTTTTCTAGATTTTGTAGTCTGAATCACGAAAATCTTTTATTTTATATCTAAGGGTAGCAAAAGTGCAGCACGTTAAATTAGCCAGAGAACGACGGAAAAGAAAGTCTCGCATAAAAGCAGCGATTTTTTTTACTGCACTTTTACTTATTTTTACAGGTACTTTTCTCGCCTTTAAAGATACCGCTGATTATGATCCTTCTTTGCAAAGTAATCTTGAGCCAGAGATGGTAGATAACGTTCAATATCAATCTCTGACACCTGAAAAAACGGAATCGGGCAATCCTCAATCTCAAGAAGGCGAACATCCTGAAGCAAAACAACATGCTAATACGGAAGATGCAACCTCTTATGATGATGAACTCCAAGCAAAAGATGATGAAGTTGATGAAATTAAGCCTCAGTTTGATGAGCTAAATGAGCTACCAAAAGATGCACAAGATGCATTGACCGGTATTTTAGATGTGGCTGATCAGGCACTACGTATTACCGATCAATTTAGTCATACCGTGGTACGAGGTGATTCATTAAAAGATGTGTTAGAACTTTCAGGTCTAGAAGATAATACTGCGAATAATTTGATTTCAACCTATCCTGAATTAAAAAACTTACGCGCAGGTCAGCAGTTCTATTGGATTTTAGATAAAGAAGATCAACTGGAGTATTTAAACTGGTTGGTATCTGAAAAAGAAGAGCGAATTTATGAGCGCACTGAAGACGGCAAGTTTAAACGCCAAATCTTAGAGAAGAAGAGTATTTGGAAGAAAGAGGTATTAAAAGGCACGATTAACGGATCTTTTGCATCAAGTTTGCGTGATTTAGGTTTGGATGGTCGTCAAATCAGTCAGTTAAGTTCCGCATTACAATGGCAGGTAAGCCTTCAAAAACTCAGTAAAGGCACCAAATTTGCGATTTTAGTGTCACGTGAATATTTAGGTGATAAATTAACGGGACAAGGTAATGTAGAAGCTATCCATATTATAACAGGTGGTAAAAGTTATTATGGAATTCAAGCGGCAAATGGTCGCTATTATAATAGACAAGGTGAGACCCTTGGCAAGGGCTTTGCGCGTTATCCACTACAACGTCAAGCGCGTGTTTCTTCGCCATTTAATCCAAATCGTCGTCATCCAGTCACAGGACGTATTCGCCCACATAAAGGCGTCGACTTTGCTGTTGCTCCAGGTACGCCCGTTATTGCGCCAGCAGAAGGCGTAGTTGAAAAGGTGGCTTATCAAGCAGGTGGTGCAGGACGTTATGTGGTGATACGTCATGGTCGCGAATATCAAACGGTGTATATGCATTTAAGTCGTGCTTTAGTTCGTGCAGGGCAAACTGTGAAGAAGGGAGAGCGTATTGCTTTAACAGGAAATACAGGAATCTCAACGGGACCTCATTTACATTATGAGTTTCATATTAATGGTCGTGTTGTAAATCCATTGACAGTTAAATTACCTGGTACAAGTAGTGCAATGGCAACAGCAGAGCGTAAACAGTTCTTAGTGCAAGCGAAAGAAGCGGAAAAGATGTTAAAACTGTAGCGAATAAAGTGCGGTCAAATTTGGACCGCATTTTTTATGTGCTTAAAAAATTAATCAAAAACTGACCGCACTTCATCTTTCCTCTTTTTCATCAATATGCTATCCTTCTTTGCGTTTTAGAATTATTCTCATTTGTTATGATTAAGCGACGTTATCTCATTTTTCTTTTGATCGCGCTTTCCTTTGTCTCACTTTTTCTCGGGGTGAGCACTGTTAATCTGAAAGGGTTACTGAATTTTGAAGGTAATCAATGGCAGATCTTTTTAATTAGTCGCGTGCCTCGCTTAATCAGTATCTTGATTGCTGGCGCATCCTTGAGTATTTGTGGCTTGGTGATGCAGCAACTCAGTCGAAACCGATTTATTTCTCCCACCACGGCGGGCACAATGGACAGCGCACGATTAGGCATTTTAATGGCGATGCTGTTTTTCCCAACTGCTTCTATGTTGTTAAAAACCACTATTGCGGTCATCGTGTCTTTTCTTGGGACATTGTTATTCATGACGATTCTGTCCCGTTTGAAATTCAAGGACACGATTTTTGTGCCTTTAGTGGGGATTATGTTCGGCAATATCATCAGTTCAATTACCGCCTTTATTGCTTATAAAGAAGATTTATTACAAAACTTATCCGGGTGGCTACAAGGAGACTTTTCTCTTGTGATGTCAGGCCGCTATGAATTGTTGTATTTCAGTATTCCTACCCTCATCGTAGCTTATTTATTTGCACATCGTTTTTCTATTGTCGGGATGGGGAAAGATTTTGCGGTTAATCTGGGTCTAAATTACAACCAAGTACTTTATCTCGGCCTGCTCATTGTGGCGGTCGTATCTTCGATTATTATTGTGTCTGTTGGCGTGATTCCTTTCTTGGGGTTAATTATCCCGAATATCGTCACACTTTATTTGGGTGATAACTTGAAGAAAGTGTTATCTCATACCGCCTTGTTGGGTGCCGTATTTGTTTTATTCTGCGATATTTTAGGGCGAAGTGTGATTTATCCTTATGAGATTTCCATTAATGCCGTAGTTGGCGTATTTGGCAGTGGTATCTTCTTATTTTTATTATTAAAGCGGTATAGAAATGGCTAAGAAATCTTCTTCTCAACTGATTGTATTGTCGTTGTTAGCCATTGTTTCTCTTGCACTCTATTTAGGCTACAACTTACCAAACCGTTGGCAATATGCCTTGGAAAATCGTGCCTTATCCTTAATTGCGATTGTGATTACAGGTGCGGCAATTGCACTCGCTACGATGATTTTCCAAACGGTTGTGAATAACCGAATTCTCACGCCGAGTATTTTGGGTTTAGATTCGCTGTATTTACTGATTCAAACGACGATCATTTTTCTTTTCGGTTCAAGTACATTGCTTTCAATGAATTCGATTGCATTGTTTGTCTTATGTACGGGATTAATGATGGCGTTTTCATTAGTGCTTTATCACTTCCTGTTTAAGAAAGAGAGCCAAAATATTTTCTTCTTGTTGCTTGTCGGGATTATTTTCGGCACCTTCTTTGGTAGCTTAACGACCTTTATGGAAGTGTTGATTGACCCAAATGAATTCCAGATCGCTCAAGATATTGGCTTTGCAAGTTTCAACCGAATCAATACTCAAATCTTGTGGGTCGCATTAGCCATTTTAGTAGCGACCATTGTTTTCAGTTTTAAATATTGGCATTGCTTTGATGTGTTGGCGTTAGGGCGAGAAAATGCCATTAACTTAGGTATCGATTACCAAAAGACCTTAAAAGTCCTATTAATTCTCGTGGCAATTTTAACATCAGTATCGACCGCACTTGTTGGCCCACTTACTTTCCTTGGGTTATTGGTAATGAATGTAACTTTTGAATTTATTCGTGATTATCGCCATAAGGTGCTTATTCCTGCTGCGATGTTAATTTCCATTATTACCTTGGTTTTTGGGCAATTATTGGTTACTCATATTTTTACCTTCCGCACGACATTAAGCATCATCGTTAATTTTGTCGGCGGTGTGTACTTTATTTATTTGTTATTAAGAGCAAACAAAAAATGGCAATAGAAATTCGCAATATTACGAAAAGTTACGGAAGCAAAAAGGTGGTGGACAACGTGTCTGTCACCATCCCAACGGGGAAAATTACGTCTTTTATCGGACCGAATGGCGCGGGGAAGAGTACAGTGCTGTCTATTATGAGCCGTTTGTTGAATGCTGATAGTGGCGAGATTTATCTCAACGGTGAATTGCTCAATCGTAAGAAAAGTAGCGATATTGCGAAACAGCTTGCGATTTTAAAGCAGACTAACAACATTAATTTGCGTCTAAGCATTGAAGATTTGGTCGCTTTTGGGCGTTTTCCTTATTCCAAAGGAAATTTAACTCAAACTGACCACACTTTTATTGATAATGCCATTGCTTATATGGATTTAGATGATATTCGTCATCAATATATCGATAACTTAAGTGGTGGGCAGCGACAACGCGCTTATATTGCGATGACGCTTGCACAAGATACCGATTATATTTTGTTGGATGAACCATTAAATAATCTGGATATGAAACATTCTGTGCAGATCATGCAAGTTTTGCGTAAATTAGCGACAGAACTCAACAAAACCGTGGTGATTGTGATTCATGATATTAATTTCGCCTCTTGTTATTCTGACTATATTGTTGCCATGAAAAATGGAAAATTAGTCCAACAAGGTGAAGTTAACCACATTATGCAATCAACCGTATTACAAGATATTTATGATATGACGATCCCTATTCAGAATATCGATAATAACAAAATTGCTGTTTACTTTAGATAAATAAGGAAATCTTTATGAAAAAAACATTATCAACTTTAGCACTTTCACTCTTCGCACTTTCTGGTGTTGTACAAGCTGCGGATATTACGGTGGAAAATTCTGTTAGAAAACAAGTTGTGCCACAAAACCCACAACGAGTGGTAGTTCTCGATTTTGGTGCAGCTGATACGCTTCGTGCATTAGGTGTGCAAGATAAAATAGTGGGCTTCCCACAAAGCGGAAAAATTCCAAACTATCTTTCAGAATTTGCAGACAAAAAATATAAAAATGTTGGTGATTTGAAAGAACAATCATTGGAGCAAATTAACGAACTTAATCCAGATTTGATCATTGCGTCTAAACGTCAAGAAAAAATGATCGACAAGTTTAAGGAAATAGCCCCCGTGTTGAATGTGGATTATGACTACAACAATTACTACCCGAGTTTTCAACAAAATGTGACCGCACTTGGTCAGATCTTTGACAAAGAAAATGTAGCAAAAGAGAAATTATCCGAGTTAGACAGTAAAGTTGCGCAAGTTGCAAAAGACGCACAAAGCAAAACGGCACTATTAGTGTTGGTTAATGAAAGTAAAATCAGTGCTTTTGGTGATGGTTCTCGCTATGGTATGGTGTATCAAAAATTTGGTTTTAAACCGATTGATGACAGCATCAAATCGTCTACGCATGGACAAAGCGTTGGTTTTGAATATATCTTAGAAAAAAATCCAGACTTTTTACTCGTAGTGGATCGTACAGCGGCCATTACAGAAAAAGCCAACAATGCGCAAAAAGTATTGGATAACGATATCATCAAACAAACCAAAGCATATAAAGATGGACACATTGTGTACCTTGATGCAGCCAATTGGTATCTTGCATTTGGTGGTTTAGAAAGTATGGAAATCATTGCACAAGAACTTGATCGTGCAGTGAAAAAATAATACGAAAAATCATTTAAAAGGGCAGTCAATGATTGCCCTTTTTATATGTAAATTAATCTTTACACATATCAATAAACTTCCTATCATATCGGCATCATTCAATAAAACAGAGCTTATTTTATGCTGACATTTAATCCACAAGATCCGTTCTCTTGCTTTGTCACTCAAAGCCTTTCCATGAAAAGTGCGGTCGAAAATGCACAACGTTTTGCGATGTTTGATGTGCCGCTTTTAATTCAAGGTGAAACGGGCACGGGTAAAGATTTATTAGCCAAAGCTTGCCATTTTGCGAGCTTGCGTCGTGAGAAAAAATTCATTGCAGTAAACTGTGCAGGCCTGCCGGATGAAGATGCGGAAAGCGAAATGTTTGGGCGGAAAGTGAGTGACAGTGAAACCATCGGTTTTTTTGAATATGCTCACGAAGGTACGGTGTTGTTAGATGGCATTGCCGAGCTTTCATTAAGTTTACAGGCAAAATTATTGCGTTTTTTAACTGATGGTTCTTTCCGTCGAGTGGGTGAAGAAGAAGAACATCATGCAAATGTTCGGGTGATTTGTACTTCACAAGAACCGATGGAAAAGCTGTTAGAACAAGGGAAATTGCGCAGTGATTTATTCCATCGCTTAAATGTCTTAGCACTAAATGTACCGCCATTGCGTGAGCGAGTTGAAGATATTCAGTCTTTAACGGACGGTTTTTTGCAAGAAATTAGCACGCAGCTTAAGATTTCAATGCCGCAATATGATGCTGATTTTTTGAATTATTTGAAAGGGCAGCCTTGGCAAGGCAATGTACGAGAGCTTTACAATGTCTTGTATCGCGCCTGTTCCTTAGCGAAAAATAACCAGCTTGATATTGAAAGTTTAAATTTAAAACCCGTACAAAGTGCGGTCATTTCTGTGGATGATTTTGGTGAGCAAACCCTGGATGAGATCATGGGACAATATGAGGCGAGTGTATTGCGTACTTTTTATGCTCAGTATCCAAGTACACGAAAATTAGCACAACGATTAGGCGTATCACATACGGCGATCGCCAATAAATTAAAACAATACGGTATTAGTAAATAATTTCTGACAGTTTAGGGAATTGTTTACAAAGTTTGAGCCATTCGACTTTATCAATTTGTACATTGAGGATAAATTCACCTTCATCCGAAATTTGTTCGTGACGAATGCTATCTAATTGATAGAGCGCATGGCGAATTTTGCCCTCTTGCGGGAGCAGCGTGAGAGTGAAAGAAAGTATCTCATTTTTCAACCGCACTTTAATGGCTTCAAGTAGCAGATCTAATCCTTCACCTGAATGTGCTGAAAGGTAAACGGCAACGGGCTTATTCTCGTCATCATATTCAATATGGGGCGCTACATTTTCCAATAAATCGATTTTGTTATACACCAACAATACCGGTACTTTGTTAGCCTTAATTTCTTCCAATACTAAATTCACCGCTTCAATATTTTCGATCTTTCGAGCGTCTGCCGCATCAATGACGTGCAATAACAAACTGGCTTCTACCGTTTCTTGCAAGGTAGATTTAAAAGCGGACACTAAATCATGAGGGAGCTGGCGAACAAAACCAACGGTATCGGCGAGAATTGAAGTACCAACATCTTGAATTTGTAAACGTCTTAATGTGGGATCGAGGGTAGCAAAAAGCTGATCCGCGGCATAGACATTGGCTTGTGTGATGAAATTGAATAGTGTCGATTTGCCCGCATTGGTATAACCGACCAAAGAAATGGTAGGGATATCCGCTTTTTGTCGAGTTTGATTACGTTGTTTTTCGACTTTCGCCAAACGATTTTGCAACTGCGCAATACGCACCTTGATTAAACGGCGATCCGTTTCTAATTGCGTTTCGCCTGGACCACGTAACCCAACCGCACCTTTTTGCTGATCTAAGCCTGTTTTTCGACGAACTAATCGAGTCGATAAATGCTTGAGTTGGGCTAATTCAACTTGCAATTTTCCTTCGTGCGATCGGGCTCGTTGGGCAAAGATATCTAAAATCACCCCAGTGCGATCCACAACACGGCATTGGCAGATGCTTTCTAAATTACGGGTTTGTGCAGGGGTTAATTGATGATTCACCAAAACAACATCGGCATCTAAGGCTTTTACTGCATCCGCAATTTCTTGTGCTTTTCCTTCACCGATAAAATATTTTGCTTGTGGTGTAGTACGGCTCGTGGTGATGATTTGTAAAATCTCAACATTGGCAGATTCTGCTAAAAGCTGGAATTCTTGCAGATCTTCAATGTTTTTATTTTGAGAAAAGAAAACATGCACGACGACAGCTTTATCTTTTGCCGATTGGTTATTGTCGCCTGTTTTAGATGACGAAAGTGCGGTTGAAATTTCTGGTGAATTTTCAACCGCACTTAAATTGATGAAATCATTCATTGAACAGAACTATTCTGCTTGTGTTTCTACTTCCGCTGCAGCATCAGAAGCTTGTGCTGCATGATGACCGTTATTATTGTGGTGAGAAACAGAACGTGCTGGAACCACAGTTGAAATAGCGTGTTTATACACCATTTGATTAACAGTGTTTTTTAATAAAATCACGAATTGGTCGAATGATTCGATTTGACCCTGTAATTTAATCCCATTAACGAGATAAATCGAAACAGGAATACGTTCACGGCGTAACGCATTCAAATAAGGATCTTGTAATGATTGTCCTTTTGCCATTTTTTTTTTGCTATCCTTTGTTGTTATATGTTAATTAATGATAGAAACGAGTTGTCTCCGTTATCAAATATAGCAATAAACATTTTTCTTGTCTATGGGTTTATCTCTTTGCTTTCACGCAGTTTTTTCAGAATTGTTTTCATTTTTTCATCTAGTTGTGCGTTGAAACGTAATGTTTCGCCCGTTTTAGGGTGTTCAAATCGAATAGAAAATGCATGTAAAAACAAACGATTGAGTCCGAGATCTTGCATATATTTATCGAATTCTTTATCACCGTATTTATCATCCAGCGCGATTGGGTGACCTGCATATTGAGTATGAACTCGGATCTGATGGGTCCTTCCCGTTACAGGCGACGCTTTTACTAAGGTCGCATTCTGGTAGCGTTCTTCAATAGCAAATCGCGTTTCAGAAGGTTTGCCTTGTTCACTGACTTTAACGATGCGTTCGCCACTGGCTAATTCATTTTTTAATAAAGGTGCTTGCACGACTTTCACATGAGATTGCCATTGTCCACGCACGAGTGCGAGATAGTCTTTTTGTACCGTTTTAACACGAAGTTGTTCGTGTAAGTTGCGTAAGGCAGAGCGTTTCTTTGCCACCAATAAAATGCCTGATGTATCTCTGTCTAAGCGATGAACCAATTCTAAAAAACGGGCTTCAGGACGTAATGCACGCAAGGCTTCTATCACACCAAAATTCAAGCCACTTCCGCCATGAACCGCAATGCCAGAAGGTTTGTTCAATACTAATAAACAATCATCTTCAAAAATAATATGGCTTTCAAGGGAGGCGACTTTATTCAAGTTTTTAGAAATCGGCGCGGTATTTTTTTCAGAAACACGAACTGGTGGCACACGCACCACATCACCATTTTGCAATTTATATTCAGGTTTGATTCGTCCTTTGTTCACACGAACTTCGCCTTTACGCAGAATGCGATAAATCAAACTTTTTGGCACACCTTTTAATTTTGCCAATAAATAATTATCAATGCGTTGTCCTGCTTCATCCTCAGAAACGGTGAGCATTTTGACGGATTGATTGATGATTTTTTCTTGTTTTTCAGTCATTGAATCTGTCCTTTAAAAATTGGGCTGAATCATATCACAATATCCCTGGTGATAATAGCAAGAATGCCTTGCTAATTTAGCCCCGAATGTGGATAATAGAGCGTCTTTCTATGCCTAAAATTTGGCATTTAGAAAGCGATTTTGTATGTTGGTCAATACTCAATGCAGCGAATGGCATAAGACATTGATAATCAACATATTTTTCTTGAAGATTAACGCTTCCTTGCAATGCGTAATTAACACACCGCATTGTTTTACGAAAATTGTCTTAGATAACAATTGAGTATGCTATCAATGCACCCAGCAACACACAGTCGTGAGATTGACTGTTCGCGAGAAACACGAGGTCGATGGCTAAGGTCAGTCAATCTGTAAAGTGCGGTTAATTTTCAAGGTATTTTAGATAATTCAAACGAGAAATTGACAATGAAAAGAATGTTAATCAATGCGACTCAAAAAGAAGAGTTGCGCGTTGCGTTGGTCGATGGCCAGCGTTTATTCGACTTGGATATTGAAAGTCCGGGTCATGAACAGAAAAAAGCCAATATTTACAAAGGGAAAATCACTCGCGTAGAGCCGAGTTTAGAAGCTGCCTTTGTGGATTATGGTGCAGAGCGCCATGGCTTCCTTCCTTTAAAAGAAATTGCCCGCGAATATTTCCCTGCTGATTATGTATTCCAAGGTCGTCCAAATATCCGTGATATTTTGACTGAAGGTCAAGAAGTGATCGTTCAGGTGAACAAGGAAGAGCGTGGCAATAAAGGCGCAGCCTTAACCACTTTTGTTTCCCTTGCCGGTAGTTATTTGGTGATTATGCCAAACAATCCGCGTGCAGGTGGCATCTCTCGCCGTATTGAAGGCGATGAACGTATCGAATTAAAAGAAGCATTGAGTTCTTTAGATGTACCAGAAGGCGTAGGTCTTATCGTGCGTACAGCGGGTGTAGGTAAATCACCAGAAGAATTACAATGGGACTTAAAAGTACTGTTGCATCATTGGGAAGCGATTAAACAAGCTTCACAAAGTCGTCCGGCGCCATTCTTAATCCACCAAGAAAGTGATGTGATTGTTCGTGCGATCCGTGATTACTTGCGTCGTGATATCGGTGAGATCTTAATTGATTGCCCGAAAGTATTTGAAAAAGCGAAAGCACACATCAAACTTGTGCGTCCAGATTTCATCAATCGTGTGAAACTGTATCAAGGCGAAGTGCCGCTATTTAGCCACTATCAAATTGAATCTCAAATTGAATCCGCCTTCCAACGTGAAGTACGTTTACCTTCTGGTGGTTCGATTGTGATCGATGTGACAGAAGCGTTAACAGCGATTGATATCAACTCGGCGCGTTCAACTCGTGGTGGTGATATTGAAGAAACAGCATTAAATACCAACCTTGAAGCGGCGGATGAAATTGCTCGTCAATTACGTTTACGTGACTTAGGTGGCTTAGTGGTTATCGACTTCATCGATATGACACCTGTTCGTCACCAACGTGAAGTAGAAAACCGTATCCGTGATGCCGTGCGTCAAGACCGTGCTAGAATTCAAATTAGCCGTATTTCTCGCTTCGGTTTGTTGGAAATGTCACGTCAGCGTTTAAGCCCATCATTAGGTGAGTCTTCTCACCATGTTTGCCCACGCTGTCAAGGTACGGGTAAAGTGCGTGATAACGAAAGTTTATCACTTTCTATCTTACGTTTAATCGAAGAAGAAGCGTTAAAAGAAAACACCAAACAAGTACACACTATCGTGCCTGTACAAATTGCATCTTACTTACTTAACGAAAAACGTAAAGCTGTTCATAGCATCGAAAAACGTCATGATGTTGATATTATCGTCGTGCCAAATGAAGCGATGGAAACGCCACATTTCAGCGTATTCCGTGTACGTGAAGGCGAAGAGCTAAATGAATTAAGCTATAACTTAACCAAATTCCATGATGCACAAGACGATACATTTGTACCAGAAGAGTCTCTTGTTTCTCGCAACATTGAAACTGCAGCCGTGACCTCTGAGCAAGTGGTGGAAAGTGCAGCAGTATCTTTATCGATTCCAACAGCTGCACCAGCACCAGTTGAGCGTAAATCGGAAGAACCATCATTGTTTGCGAAAATTGTTGCCGCAATTAAAGGTTTATTTGCTTCTGAACCAAAAGAAGAAGAGAAAAATCAAAATAACCGCAACAATCGTAACAACAACCGTAATAATCGCCGCAATCAAGATCGTCGTAATAATCGCCGTTCTCGCAATAACGAAAACAACGATAATGCGAAAAATACAGATGAAGAAAATGCGCGTCCAACTCGCGAGCGTGTAAATAATCGTCGCAATCGTCGTAATGCGAATGAAGAAGTGACATCTGAAAGTGCGGTTAATTTAGCGAATGTTTCTGATGATAATCGTCAAGAAGAAAAAGCAGAGAAACCGGTAGCAGAGCGTCGTCAACGTCGTGATTTACGTAAACGTGTTCGTATTGAGGATAATACAAATAACATCAATGAGAATGTTATTGAGGCCGTTGAAGTTCCTGTGATTAAAAATGAAGTGGTTGAAAATAACACTGTTGATAATACAGAAAATAAACCTCGTCAAGAACGTCAGCGACGTACTCCACGTCATTTGCGTACATCGAATAATCAACGTCGTCGTCGTAATGAAGTGAAGTCACCAATGCCATTATTTGCGGCAGTTGCTTCACCTGAATTAGCAAGCGGTAAAGTTTGTGTCGATTATTCTGTTGTAAATGCAGCGAAAGAAAGCAATTTCTTATCTGTGGATGAATTGCTTGAGCAAGAAAAAACGAAAAAAGGTGTGATCACGCCTGCAACGGGTATTGTCGTGGAAGAAAAACCGGTAAAAACTCAACCGGCTTTAGATTTCATTACTCAACCGGCAAATGAAGCAGTGCAACAGAAAGTGCAAGAATCATTAGAACGCTTGCATCATAAATCAGAGCCGGTTGCTCAAGTCGAAACAGCTGAAGTTGAACCGCAAGAAAAAGCAGAATTCGTTCGCTCTTATGTGTTTACAGGTCGTGCAGGTACCATTTCAGCAGTACAGCACACTAAAGCAGCGATGACATTAGCGAAAGCACCAGATGAAGAGTCCAAACCATTCCCAATTGTAAAATGGACGGAGTCTCGTTATTACTTTAACGGTAAAGGCGCCGCAGGCCATCATAGTGCAATTAGCCATATTTATTCTGAAGCGACACAAGCGAAAGCAGAGTAATATCTCAATAATAAAGACGGAGCCAGTAGGTTCCGTTTTTTATTTTGTGTATTTTTAAAGCATTATGATTTAAAAGTAGTCAGTCAGATAATTTTTTTATTTTCTTGCTTGACGGGGTGAGGGAAAAAACGTATTATTCACCTCGCTTAAATCACGGAGGAATGGTCGAGTGGTTGAAGGCACCGGTCTTGAAAACCGGCGAGGGTTTACGCCCTCCGTGAGTTCGAATCTCACTTCCTCCGCCATCAAATTCAAAAAATCCCTAAATTGAAAGATTTAGGGATTTTTGCTTTTCAGTCTATTTTAAAAAGATCTTATTTTTTGACAGCACTGTCTCGAGCCTCTTTAAAAGCAAGGTATTCTTCTAAGGTCTCAATCGCTTCTAAACATTTTTGTCGGCGTGTTAAATAAATCGCAGCTGTTTGCTTATATATATCTCGTTGAATATCTGTTTGAGCCGTATTAGCTTGTGCTTTGGCTTCTCCGTATTTTTCTGTGAGTTGCTGCAAGGCTTCATAATACTTTTCTAGACGCTCTCTAGGAGGGAGACGATGAATGCTATGTTGTGATTTATTACTTGTAACTGGTTGTTCCGTTTTTTTCGGTTGAATAGCCTTTTTATGCTTGCGATTCATCGCTTCGTTCAAGGCGGTACATTGCCCTAAAAGATGTTCTGCCATAAATACAATTTGCTCTTCATTTTGATGCGGAATTTTACATAGCTTAGTTAAGCTTTGTTGGATTTCTTTGAGATAAAAACCAACGGTTTCAAAATCTTCGGTAAATAAAGTGCGGTTAAATTTCGCATTGATTTTTTTATCGGAGTTAGGTTGATAGGCTTGAGTCAGTTGAAGTACTTTTTGCTCGAGCGTATTGAGTAATGATTGAATAGACATAAAAAAATCCCCGCATAATATATGCAGGGATTATAACGATTAAAGGGTCATGGCTGCAATCCAACCGAATGTTAATAATGGGATATTGTAGTGCATAAAAGTTGGTACAACCGAATCCCAAATGTGGTCGTGTTTACCATCCATATTTAAACCGGATGTTGGCCCAAGTGTGGAGTCAGAAGCCGGTGAACCCGCATCCCCTAATGCCGCCGCTACACCTACGATAGCCACTGTCGCAAGTGGTGAGAAACCAAAAGAGAGACAAAGAGGTACATAAATTGAGGTGATAATTGGTACAGTTGAGAAGGAAGAACCAATACCCATAGTAATCAATAACCCAACGAGTAACATTAAGAATGCGGCAACACCTTTACTTTGAATCACGCCAGTAGAAAGCGCATCTACTAAATCTTGTACACCACTTGTGGTATTAATGACATTAGCAAAACCAGAAGCTGTAATCATAACAAAGCCGATCATCGCCATTAAACGTAAGCCTTGTTGGAAAATGTCATTACTTTCTTTGAGTTTGAAGATACCGAATACACCGAAAATGACTAAACCGACTAAACCACCAATAATTGTTGAGCTTGTGAAAAGCTGTGTAGCAAAAGTAGCGACAATAGCAACCGCACTTGCAGTAATTTGAATAGGTGTAATGTTCGCAATGTGTTGTTCAATTTCGGTTGTCGTTGGCTCAGTAGTTGTTACTACATATTCACGTGGTTTACGATAGGTAATAAATACAGCAGTGAGTAAACCAAGAATCATGCCTGAAACAGGGATAAGCATAGCAAGGGAAACTTCACCTACGCTGGTTTGTAATCCGAGTGGTGCACCAGCAAGATTGATATTTTTGACTAACACGCTCTCAATGAAAATTTTTCCAAAACCGACAGGCAAGATCATATAAGTTGCGGTTAAACCAAAGGTAATAATACAAGCCACTGCACGACGATCGATTTTTAAACGGTTAAAAATAGAAAGTAAAGGCGGCACTACAATCGGGATAAACGCAATGTGTACTGGGAGTAAGTTTTGGGATGAAATGGCGAATAAAAGCAAAATGCCAAGCAGCATATATTTAAACCAGGCTAAATTTTTACTGGTTGGTGTTTTGTTCATTCGGGTAATCATTTTGTAGGCAAGCAAATCAGTAATACCAGATTTTGAAATCGCAATGGCAAATGCACCGAGCATCGCATAGTTCATCGCCACTTCAGCACCACCACCTAAGCCGCCTGTAAAGGCTTCAATGGTTTTGCTTAAACCTAAGTTACCGCATAAGCCTGCAGTCAGGGCGGAAATCACCAGTGCGATAACCACATTCACGCGCAATAGGCTTAACGCCAGTAGCACGACAATTGAAATAACAACGGGATTCGATAGCATATTGTTGTTCCTTATTGATTAATTAAAAGAAAAAGGTTGCATAAAAGAAAATTGATTTAAGATTAAATGTCGCATAGTAATAAACTCCTGTAATTAATAATAAAACAAAACCCCTCGAAAGTTGCCTTCCGAGGGGTAAGATTTTTTTGATCTTTATCTTGTCAGCTCGGAAGAAATCTTCCAAGCACGCCAACAGCCTGAAAGATTATTCAGTTGAATGGCGATGATGGTGACGAAGGATAAAGTTCATTTGAAACTCTCTTATTTAGATAACTAAATTGAATTACTTTTTAAAATACGGTAAACCAGAAATGATTGCAAGTTTTTTTCTAAAAAACTTTAAAAATTAAAGTGCGGTCTGATTTTCAGCTGTTTTTTCCGTTTCATTTGTTTGAGCAATATGCGGGAAACCGCCAAGCTCTTTTAAGTGATTCACCATATAGCAAAATAATTCCGCAGTACGTTCAGTATCATATAGCGCTGAATGGGCTTGTTTGCCATCAAAAGGAATTTTTGCCGCTTGGCACGCTTTGACGAGTACTGTTTGCCCAAACATAAAACCAGCAAGCGTTGCCGTATCAAACATCCCAAAAGGGTGGAACGGATTGCGTTTTACACCCGTACGTTCAGCCGCCGCCATCACGAAACTTTGGTCAAAAGTGGCATTGTGCGCTACGATGATAGAGCGCTGACATTCTGCATCTTTTTGTCCACGACGCACCATTTGGAATAACCCCGTGATGGCGTCTAATTCAGATACGGCTCCACGCAATGGATTGTGAATATCAATTCCATTAAATTTGAGTGATTCGGGATTAATATTCGCCCCTTCAAATGGTTCAATATGAAAATGGCATTTTTGATCAGGTTGCAAATTGCCATTTTCATCCATTTTTAAGGTGATTGCCGCAAGTTCTAAAAGTGCATCTTTTTTTGCATCAAATCCTGCTGTTTCTACATCAATAATAACGGGGAAGTAACCGCGAAAACGATTTTTTAATTGGTGGTGATAAGGTATTTCTTGAGAATTGGACATATTTTATCCTTTAAAATAAATAACGCAGGTAACCCTGCGTTATAAAAGAGCGAAAAAATCAACCGCACTTTTAATTAATTACCTAGACCTGATTTTGAACTTTTATCTTCGATAAATTCAATTTTATAACCATCAGGATCTTCAACAAAGGCAATAACGGTTGTACCACCCTTAACTGGGCCTGGTTCGCGAGTCACTTTACCACCACTTGCACGAACTGCTTCACAAATAGCATAAATATCATCAACGCCTATAGCAACATGTCCATATGCTGTACCTTGTTCATATTTATCTACGCCCCAGTTGTATGTTAATTCAATTTCTGCTGCACTTTCGCCATCTTCGTAACCTAAAAATGCAAGCGTATATTTATACTCAGGATTTTCACTGGTACGCAGTAAACGCATACCTAAAACGTCTTGATAAAATTTAATAGAGCGGTCTAAATCACCTACTCGAAGCATCGTGTGTAAAATTTGCATTTTGTTTTCCTCTTTTCTATTTGGGTGTTGGGCGATTATAGCATAGAAATTGGTTGCTTCTATTGCAAGATATAACTTGCTTTCTAGGATTTGGTTTATTTCACCGCAATCATTGAACCAAAATTAAAGCATTGGAACCACAATTCTACATGTGAAAATCCGATATTTTTTAACCGCTCTTTGTGGATATTAATCGAGTCAGTACGCATGACATTTTCAAGTGCGGTGCGTTTTTGGCTCACTTCAAGCTCACTGTAACCGTTAGCACGTTTGAATTGGTGGTGTAGGTCAATTAGTAGCTCATTCACTTTTTCATCTTCAAAACGGAATTTTTCAGAGAGCACCAACACGCCGTTTGAATTTAAACCTTGGTAGATTTTGGTGAGCAAGGCTACACGATCTTCTGGTGGTAAAAATTGCAACGTGAAGTTGAGCACCACCATTGAGGCGTTCTTAATTTCAATTTGACGAATATCATCACAAAGAATTTCTACGGGCATATCACTATGATAAGCCGCAACGTGCTGACGGCAGCGTTCCACCATTGGCGAAGAATTATCGACACCGATAATTTTCACATTAGGTTGTTTAATATTACGTCGCATAGAAAGAGCTGCCGCACCGCGTGAACAGCCTAAATCATAGACTTGGCTGTCAGCAGTCACAAAACGCTCAGCCAACATACCAATCGCCGTGATAATGTTGGAGTAGCCCGGAATCGAGCGTTGAATCATATCGGGGAAAACTTCCGCCACGCTTTCATCAAAAGTAAAATCGCCCAGTTTTTCGATCGGGGCTGCAAAAATTGTATCTTTCATCATGATTGAATTCTGTTGTTGTATTGAGAGGGCATTTATTTAGATAAAATGCAAAAAACTGCGGTCATTTTAGTGAAAGTTTTTAAAGGATCAAATAAATTTCGCTTTTCAATTTAAAAGGCATGTCTTTTTCCGTATAATCAACGCGTTAATTATCCATTTTTAGAAAAATGAAAGGAATATAGAAATGATGCGTACACATTATTGCGGTGCATTAAACCGCAACCATATTGGGCAAGAAGTAACATTAAGCGGTTGGGTTCACCGTCGTCGCGATTTAGGTGGTTTAATTTTTATTGATATGCGTGATCGTGATGGTGTCGTACAAGTTTGTTTTGACCCGAAATATCAAGAAGCCTTAACCGCAGCTTCAGGCTTACGTAATGAATTTTGTATTCAAATTAAAGGTGAAGTGATCGCGCGTCCAGACAATCAAATTAATAAAAATATGGCGACAGGAGAAGTGGAAGTGTTAGCGAAAGAATTACGCATCTACAACGCTTCTGACGTTTTACCATTAGACTTCAACCAAAATAACACCGAAGAACAACGTTTAAAATATCGTTATTTAGATTTACGTCGTCCAGAAATGGCACAACGTTTGAAAACCCGTGCAAAAATCACCAGTTTTGTGCGTCGTTTTATGGATGACAATGGTTTCCTTGATATTGAAACCCCAATGCTTACCAAAGCAACGCCAGAAGGTGCGCGTGACTATTTAGTGCCAAGTCGTGTACATAAAGGCAAATTCTATGCATTGCCACAATCACCACAGCTTTTCAAACAGCTTTTAATGATGTCTGGTTTTGATCGTTATTATCAAATTGTGAAATGTTTCCGTGATGAAGACTTACGTGCAGATCGTCAACCTGAATTTACTCAAATCGATGTGGAAACCTCTTTCTTAACAGCACCAGAAGTGCGTGAGATTATGGAACGCATGGTACACGGTTTATGGCAAAACATCATTGGTGTGGATTTAGGTAAATTCCCGCAAATGACCTGGCAAGAAGCGATGACTCGTTTTGGCTCAGATAAACCAGATTTGCGTAACCCGCTTGAATTAGTCGATGTGGCAGATATCGTTAAAGATGTTGAATTTAAAGTATTTAATGAGCCTGCAAACAATCCAAACGGCCGTGTGGCAATCATTCGTGTACCAAATGGTACTGAAATCACTCGTAAACAAATTGATGAATATACACAATTTGTTGGTATTTACGGTGCAAAAGGCTTGGCTTGGGCGAAAGTAAATGACATTAATGCTGGCCTTGAAGGCGTACAAAGCCCGATTGCGAAATTCTTAAATGAAGATGTATGGAAAGCGTTAGCTGAACGTGTGAAAGCTCAAACTGGCGATATCTTATTCTTCGGCGCAGACAAATGGCAAACTACCACTGATGCAATGGGTGCGTTACGTTTGAAATTAGGTCGTGATCTTGGCTTAACTCGTTTAGACGAATGGCAACCGCTTTGGGTGATTGATTTCCCAATGTTTGAACGTGATGAAGAGGGTAATCTTGCCGCAATGCACCACCCATTCACTTCACCAAAAGATTTTACGCCAGAACAATTAGAAGCGAATCCAACCGATGCGGTAGCAAATGCTTACGATATGGTGATCAACGGCTATGAAGTAGGTGGTGGTTCCGTCCGTATTTTCGATCCGAAAATGCAACAAACCGTCTTCCGTATTCTTGGCATTAATGAACAAGAACAACGCGAAAAATTCGGTTTCTTATTGGATGCATTAAAATTCGGTACACCGCCACATGCTGGTTTAGCTTTCGGTTTAGACCGTTTAACCATGCTTTTAACGGGCACTGAAAATATCCGTGATGTGATTGCATTCCCGAAAACAACAGCCGCAGCTTGTTTAATGACAGAAGCACCAAGTTTTGCGAATCCGCAGGCTCTAGCTGAGTTGAGTATTGCAGTGGTGAAATCTGAGTAGTGTACCTATATTTAAGAATAAAATAAGTGCGGCCAATTTTGGCCGCATTTTTGTGAGGAGAAAATGAAATTTTTAGATGCTCTTAGAAATGTTAGTAGTGGCATAGATAGTAAATTTAAAGGTAGCCAATTATTTACTCATCCTGTAGAAATAGGTAATGCTAGAGAGCAGATTATATCTACTCATTTACGATCTTTTCTTCCTGAATGTTATGGACTAGGCTCGGGACAGATATTTTCATCAGATGGTGGAGTTAGTAAGCAAATTGATATTGTCATATACGATAATGTTTATTCAAATGTGCTTTTTAAAGGGGAAAATGCAAGTCTATTCCCTTGCGAATCTGTATATGGAGAAATAGAAGTAAAATCTTATTTGTCTTCCAAGGAGTTTGAAAAAAGTTTATGTAATATAGAATCAATGAAAATACTTACAAGAGAAGATTCATTGTCTACAGATATTACACCTTTGTATAGACTACCCTTAGGGAAAGGTTTTTCATTTCCCCTAGAGAAACGTAACCCTTATTTAGGAGTTATCTTTGGATTTGATAGTATTTCTGATGAAATTTTATTAGAAATACTAGATGAGCTTATTCGCTCTAAAGATAAATCACTATTGCCAGATTTTATATTTAGTTATAAGGGAAACTTCATGATTTGTAAGATGAATTCAAATAATGAACTTGCAGGAATGAGTGATAATTTTAGTCATTATGCTGTAGCTAGATGCTCTAAGGATATTATTCCAATAATGTTTTTAACGTTAAATACATGTTTAAGTCAAATTCACTTAAAGGCTCCAGATTACAATGAATATTGGATAAACATATTGAAAGATAGCTTATCGTTTGATGAAATGAAGAATAATTAATCTATTTTTAAGTTCATTTATGTTATTAAGAGAGAGCTTACTGAGTTTTAAGATAAAGTGCGGTCAAAAATTCAACTGATTTTGACCGCACTTTCTTTTTATTGAAAAAATTTTATTCACTTAAATACATCACTTTTTTGGTATGAATATGATGTATCTTTATTTGTTTTGAAGTTATATCCTGAAATTTCAAAATAATTAGATTTTTACTCTTTTATTCTTCTTTAAATGGAACTTTATTTACTTTACTCAAGGATAAAATTCTATTATAAATAAGACCTTTTTCGATTTATGATTAATTTATAAGAGAACATTTTATGAGTGAAGTTTCAACTCCAGTAGAAAAATCAACGTGGGCGAGTAAATTCTCTGCCTTAGGCCCGGGCATCGTGATGGCATCAGCAGCTGTTGGTGGTTCGCATATTATTGCATCTACCCAAGCGGGTGCGATCTATGGTTGGGAATTAGTGAGTATTGTTATTCTTGCTAACTTATTTAAATATCCTTTCTTCCGTTTCGGTGTTCAATATACCCTAGATACCGGTAATACGTTGTTAGAAGGTTACCGTCAAAAAGGGAAGTTCTACCTTTGGTTATTCCTTGCTTTAAACGTTTTTGCCACAGTGATTAATACCGCTGCAGTGGGATTATTAACAGCCGCAATTTTAACCTTCATTACGCCAATTCCTCTACCAATGCCAGTATTAAGCTCATTAGTGATTCTTGTGACAACCGGCATTTTATTGTTGGGTAAATATCGTTTATTAGATAGTTTATCGAAAATCATCATGATTGCTTTAACGGTAACAACCGTGAGCGCTGTCGTGATTGCTTTTATGCGTAACGGGATTAATGGCGTAGCCACACCTGATTTTGTAGCACCTTCTCCATGGGAATTAAGTAAATTAGCGTTTTTAGTGGCCTTAATGGGCTGGATGCCTGCACCAATTGAAATTTCTGCTGTTAACTCTATGTGGGTGGTGGCAAAACGTCGTCTAACGAAAGTATCTTATGAAGATGGTCTATTTGATTTCAACGTGGGTTATATCGGTACAGCAATTTTAGCTGTCGTATTCTTAGCGCTTGGTGCATTGGTGCAATATGGTTCTCCTGAAAGCGTAGAGATGGTTGGTGGAAAATATATCGCACAACTTATCAATATGTATGCAAGTACTATCGGTGAATGGTCTCGCTTATTAATTGCAGTCATTGCGTTCATGTGTATGTTTGGTACAACAATTACAGTAATTGATGGTTACTCTCGTACAAATGTTGAATCTTTGCGTATCTTATTCGGTAAACAGGAAAGCTCTGTGAGAATTCTTAATATCGGTATGATTTTTGCGGCATTATCTGGTTTAGCGATTATTTTCTACTTTAATAATGCAGTAGGCCCAATGTTGAAATTCGCGATGATTGCTTCATTTGTTTCTGCACCAATCTTTGCTTGGTTGAATTTATCTCTGACTAAGCACGCGAAACATAGTGTAAAAGGCGGCTTATTGTGGTTATCCCTTATCGGTTTATTCTACTTAACAGCCTTTGCAGGCTTGTTTATCGCCCAACAAGCTGGCTGGTTAAACTAAAATAATTGAGATAATTACCACGCTTTAGTTTTAAAGTGCGGTAATTTTTTTGAAAGTTTTTAGTAGAAAAGGTATGATGCTGCCCATTCTCAATTATGTAGATGACGAGCTTGAAATATAAAAATAATCAATCGGTTCTCGTGGTAATTTATGCGGAAAGCACGCATCGTGTTCTTATGCTTCAGCGCCAAGATGATCCCACCTTTTGGCAATCCGTTACGGGGACATTGGAAACCAACGAAACACCAAGAGAAACAGCAATTCGAGAAGTTTGGGAAGAAGTTGAATTAAAAATAGAAGAAAATTCGACCGCACTTTTTGATTGTAAAGAGAGTATAGAATTTGAAATTTTCCCGCATTTCCGCTATAAATACGCACCGAATGTGACTCACTGTCATGAACATTGGTTTTTATTGGCAGTTGAGCAGGAATTTGAACCGATATTAAGTGAGCATTTGGCGTATCAATGGGTTTCACCAGAGCATGCGATCCAAATGACGAAATCGCCGAATAATGCCGAGGCCATCAAAAAATATTTGATGAACGGCTTTCCTCTATATAAGAGGATTTAATTTAAAAAACGTTTTTAAGATAAGAAGGAAAACAACATGGCAGGCCATAGTAAGTGGGCAAATATTAAACACCGTAAAGCCGCACAAGATGCGCAACGCGGTAAAATTTTTACAAAATTAATTCGTGAATTAGTCACTGCTGCAAAAATTGGTGGCGGTGATGTCAGTGCGAACCCGCGTTTACGTGCGGCAGTAGATAAAGCCTTATCGAGCAACATGACTCGCGATACCATTAACCGTGCGATTGAGCGCGGTGTGGGCGGTGGTGATGACACCAATATGGAAACAAGAATTTATGAAGGTTATGGTCCGGGTGGAACTGCTGTGATGGTTGAGTGTCTAAGTGACAACGCAAATCGAACCATCTCACAGGTTCGCCCAAGTTTTACTAAATGTGGTGGTAACTTAGGGACAGAAGGTTCTGTGGGCTACTTATTCAGCAAAAAAGGCTTGATTTTAATTAGCCAAGGTGAAGAAGATGCGTTAATGGAGGCGGCAATTGAAGCCGGTGCAGATGATGTTCAACCACAAGATGATGGTTCATTTGAAATCTATACTGCGTGGGAAGATTTAGGTTCGGTGCGCGATGCAATCGAAGCAGCAGGATTTAAAATTGATAACGCAGAAGTGACAATGATTCCATCAACAACAGTTGATCTTGATCTTGAAACTGCGCCTAAATTGTTGCGTTTAATTGACATGTTAGAAGACTGTGACGATGTACAAAACGTATATCATAACGGTGAAATTAGTGATGAAGTTGCAGCTCAACTGTAATTTTAAGGAGATTTAGAATGAAATTTGCTAAAGTATTACCAGCAATGGCCGCGCTTGTTGTTTTATCAGCTTGTGCAAGCGAAGCACCAAAAGTAGAAAACAAAGCAGAGCAAACTGCAGCACCTACTGTAACGGATAAAACAGTCGTTTATACTTGTAACAAGAAAACGGTAACTGCAGTTTACCAATTCGAAAACCAAGAACCAACAGCAGCAATGGTGATGGTGGGTAACAAAGTTATCGCGAAAGATTTTGCTCGTGATGCAGCTCAAAAAGACTTCACTTCATTTACGTCAGGAAAATATGTTTGGAACGTAGATAGTGGTTTAACTTTAGATAAATTTGATTCTGTTGTGCCAGTAAATCTTTTAATTAAAGGTAAAAAAGCAGACAAAATTGTTGTGAAAAACTGTGATGTAGATGCAAAAGCAACTGCAAAAGCAAACCAATAATTAACGCTAAAAACGGCCGGCATTGACCGGCCGTTTATTTTTGAGAATTTATGAGTATTATTTTAGGTATTGATCCTGGTTCTCGTGTAACGGGTTATGGTGTGATTCGACAAAATGGTCGCCATTTAGAATATCTCGGCAGTGGCGCCATCCGCACACAGGTAGAAGATTTACCTACTCGATTAAAACGAATTTATGCTGGCGTGACAGAAATCATCACACAATTTCAGCCTGATATGTTTGCTATTGAACAAGTGTTTATGGCTAAAAATGCGGATTCAGCTTTAAAACTGGGGCAAGCACGTGGTACAGCGATTGTGGCAGCCGTCAACCATGATTTACCTGTATTTGAATATGCGGCTCGTTTGGTGAAGCAGACTGTCGTAGGGATTGGTTCTGCAGATAAAGTTCAAGTACAAGATATGGTGACACGAATTTTGAAGCTCTCAGATAAGCCTCAGGCAGATGCAGCAGATGCTTTAGCTATTGCGATTACACATGCCCACACCATTCAACATTCTTTGCATATTGCTAGCTCGGTCAAAACCACAGAAACACACGAAAAAATGACCGCACTTTTAAGAACAAGGTACAGCCGAGGTCGATTTAGATTAAAAATTTAACTGGATTAATGTCCAGTTTTATTTTATGCTATGCAAAATTTTTTTACATGAAAATCGTATGATCGGTCGTTTAAAAGGCATCTTATTAGAAAAACAACCTCCTGAAATTTTGTTTGATGTACAAGGCGTCGGTTACGAATTATTGTTACCGATGACCAGTTTTTATGACTTACCTGAAATCGGGCAAGAAACTACTTTATTTACCCATCTTGTTGTGCGTGAAGATGCTCATCTTCTTTTTGGATTCGCCCAAAAAACTGACCGCACTTTATTCCGTGAATTAATTAAAACCAATGGTGTTGGACCTAAATTGGCACTCGCGATTTTATCAGCGATGTCAGTAGAGCAGTTTGCTTACGCTATTGAACGAGAAGAACTATCGAAATTAGTTAAAATTCCAGGTGTGGGTAAGAAGACGGCTGAACGTTTATTGGTAGAGTTAAAAGGGAAGTTTAAAGATGTTCGCCAAAGCGATTTCTTTGTAGAGAGTAAGCATATTCCTTCAACTTCAGAATTGCGCCAAGCTGAAAGCTCAGCTGATGAAGCGGTTGCTGCATTAGTTGCATTAGGTTATAAACCAACCGATGCTGAAAAAATGGTGAAAAAAGTCGCTAAAGCGGATTTAAGCAGTGAGCAATTAATTCGCGAAGCTTTAAAAGCCGCATTATAAAGATTAAACAGATATGATCGAAGCAGATAGAATTATTAGCAGTCAGGCAAAGATGGATGAAGATGTCATCGATCGTGCGATTCGTCCAAAGCTTTTAGCGGACTATGTGGGACAGCCACAAGTGCGAGAGCAAATGGATATTTTCATTCAGGCGGCAAAATTGCGTCAAGATGCCTTAGATCATCTTTTGATCTTTGGTCCTCCAGGTTTAGGAAAAACGACGCTAGCTAATATTGTGGCGAATGAAATGGGGGTGAATATTCGCACAACATCAGGTCCAGTTCTTGAAAAAGCTGGCGATTTAGCGGCAATGCTGACCAATCTTGAACCCCATGATGTGTTGTTTATTGATGAAATTCACCGTCTTTCCCCTGCGATTGAAGAAGTGCTTTATCCGGCAATGGAAGATTATCAGTTGGATATTATGATCGGTGAAGGCCCTGCTGCACGCTCAATTAAATTAGACTTGCCACCTTTCACATTAATTGGTGCAACAACTCGAGCGGGTTCTTTAACTTCGCCACTACGTGATCGTTTTGGTATTGTTCAGCGTTTAGAATTTTATTCCGTTGAAGATTTAACTTCTATTGTGACAAGAAGTGCCTCTTGCTTAAATCTGGAATTAGAAGATAAAGCCGCTTTTGAAGTGGCGCATCGTTCACGTGGTACGCCTCGCATTGCAAACCGTTTATTGCGTCGCGTTCGAGATTTTGCTGATGTGCGTAATAATGGCATTATTTCGGCAGACATTGCGAAACAAGCGCTTTCAATGTTAGATGTAGATGATGCGGGCTTTGATTACTTAGATAGAAAATTGCTTACCGCAGTGATTGAACGTTTTGATGGTGGACCAGTTGGGGTAGATAACTTGGCAGCAGCAATAGGTGAAGAACGAGACACTATCGAGGATGTTTTAGAACCTTACTTGATTCAACAAGGATTTTTACAGCGAACTCCTCGAGGCCGGATTGCTACTTCGTTAACTTATCGACACTTCGGGCTTCAGAAGCCGTCAGAATAAGACAGATAAAAAAGGACATATTGATATCAATATGTCCTTTCTTTTTGAAACCTGCTTAGTTAGTTTCTTCAGTATAGTTCTTCATGCTATTTAATCTTGCTAAACCCACATCGCAGCTTTTTTGTTGAGTCGCTAATTCCATTTCAAGAATTTGCTGTTTGCTTTGATTAAGTTTACTTTTGATTTTACCGACTTGAGTATGAGTGCCAGGCTGTTTTTCTGCTTGAGCAATCAAATTTTCTGTTTCTTTAAATAACTGTAAACATTGCTGTGGAAATACAGCTTTACTTTCTGCTATAGGTGCTGCAGTAGCAGATAATGCAATAGAACCCAAAAGAGCGGTCAATATTTTATAAATTTTTTTCATTGTTAATCCTAACAAAAGACTTTTACAGAGTGCTTTTTGGGAAAATACCAAAATTTTACAATATTGTCTAGCATTTCTTAGATAAGTTGGGTTTTCTAATTAAATACAACTGCTGAGATGGGTAAAAAGACATCATATTCTATATAGATCAATTTTGATTGCTTTACATATAATGGGGTATTTTGTAATTTATATCAAAAATGTGATCAAACTAACAATTTTTGCTATTTTTTATCCTTATAAATAGTAGTAGAATAGACGCCAGTTCTGAGTGTTTACATTATAATTAGGTAAAGCTCTTTTTCTAAACAAAAGGGCGATTATCGTGTAAATAGTTCAAGCTTGCTTGACGCATTGTGTTGAGTCTTTAGGGGTGGTTATTTTAGGTTATCCTTGGTAATCATAAAGTGAAAATCTTGTAGGTTTATACAAGGAGTTGAGATGTTAGACGTTGTTGATCTCTCACGCTTGCAGTTTGCATTAACTGCGTTATATCACTTCATTTTTGTACCATTAACATTAGGTTTATCTTTCGTTCTTGTGATCATGGAAACCATTTATGTTAAAACGGGCAAAGAAGTATATAAAGATATGACTAAATTCTGGGGTAAGTTATTTGGTATTAACTTTGCTCTAGGGGTAACGACCGGTATTATCATGGAGTTCCAATTCGGGACAAACTGGTCTTATTATTCTCACTATGTAGGTGATATTTTCGGTGCGCCATTAGCGATCGAAGCATTACTTGCGTTCTTCTTAGAGTCCACTTTCGTGGGTTTATTCTTCTTCGGTTGGGATCGTTTAACTAAAGGTAAACACTTACTCGCAACTTACTGCGTAGCCTTTGGTTCAAACCTTTCTGCGATGTGGATTCTAGTCGCGAATGGTTGGATGCAACATCCGGTAGCGGCAGAATTTAACTTTGAAACCGTTCGTATGGAAATGACCAGCTTCTTAGATCTTTGGTTAAATCCGGTTGCGCAAAGTAAATTTTTACATACATTAACAGCAGGTTATACAACCGGTGCAATGTTTGTATTAGGTATCAGTGCATTCTATTTATTAAAAGGTCGCGATATCGGTTTCGCTAAGCGTTCATTCTCTGTAGCGGCAACTTTTGGTTTTATCGCTGCATCAGCGGTATTAATTATGGGTGATGAATCAGGTTATGACATCGGTAAAGCACAACCTGTGAAATTGGCTGCAATGGAAGCTGAGTTTGACACTCATGCAGCACCAGCACCATTCCATCCAGTTGCAATTCCAAATACCGCTGAAATGAAAAATGATTTTGCGATTGAAATCCCTTACTTGGGTGGTTTAATTGCAACGCGTTCTTTAGACACTGAAATTGTTGGTTTGAAAGACATTCAAGCGAAAAATGAAGGTCGTGTTCGTAACGGTATGGTTGCTTATGATTTATTCACGCAATTAAAAGCAGAGAAAAAATCAGCAGGTCAAGTAAATCCAGAAACTAAAGCAAAATTTGATGAAGTCAAAGGTGATTTAGGTTTCGGTTTATTATTAAAACGTTACACAGATAAAGTTGTTGATGCAACGGATGAACAAATTAAACAAGCAGCACGTGATACTATTCCAAACGTAGGTCCTAACTTCTGGGCATTCCGTGGTATGTTAGCCGCAGGTGGTTTAATTATTTTACTGACCTTTAGTGCATTTGTTCAGAATTTACGTAACAAAGTGACTTCTTCTCGCTTATTACTTAAAGCATTGCTTTGGAGTATTCCATTGCCATTCTTAGCGATTGAATTTGGTTGGTTCTTAGCTGAATTTGGTCGTCAACCATGGGCGATTTATGAAGTATTACCGGTGGGTGTGTCTGCCTCTAACTTGAGTGTAGGTGACTTATGGTTCTCTATCGGTTTAATTTGTGTACTTTACTTCTTCTTCATTATTGCGGAAATGTATTTGATGTTTAAATATGCACGTTTAGGTCCAAGTGCATTGAAAACCGGCAAATACTATTTTGAGCAATCATCTAAATAAGCAGGAGATGGATTATGCTTGATTATGAAATTCTACGTATTATTTGGTGGGTGCTAGTTGTTGTATTGCTTATCGGTTTCTCTGTAACAGATGGATTCGATATGGGCGTGACCGCACTTTTACCCGTAGCAGGTAAGAAAGAAGTAGAAAGACGTATTATGATTAACTCTATTGCTCCACACTGGGATGGTAACCAAGTTTGGTTATTAACTGCTGGTGGTGCAATCTTCGCGGCATGGCCGATTGTTTATTCTGTAGCGTTTTCAGGCTTCTATATTGCCTTATTCCTTGTATTAGCCGCGTTATTCTTCCGTCCAATTGGTTTTGAATATCGTGCAAAAATTGATAATCCAACATGGCGTGCTGTGTGGGATTGGGGCTTATTTGCGGGCGGTTTTGTACCTGCATTAGTATTCGGTGTGGCATTTGGTAATTTATTACAGGGTGTACCATTTGAATTAAATGAGCTTTCCCAAGCAACTTATACGGGTTCTTTCTTTGCATTATTAAACCCATTCGCATTACTTTGTGGTGTGTTAAGTCTTGCAATGTTAGTCACTCACGGTGCGAACTGGTTACAAATGAAAACCACTTCAGCATTGCGTGATCGTGCAAGAGCAATTACACAAATCGGTGCATTAGTCACATTAATTACTTTTGTATTGGCAGGGTTATGGCTTTCTTTCAAAGATGGTTATGTGGTGACGAGCACTATTGATCACTTTGCTGCATCTGCGCCGACCTCTGGTAAAGAGGTAGTTGTTGAAGTTGGAGCATGGTTTAGAAACTTCAATGAAAATCCAGCTTTATGGGCATTCCCTGTATTAGCTGTGGTTGGTGCATTATTGAATGTGGTTGCATCTAAAGCAAATCGTTGTGGTTTTGCGTTCTTCTTCTCTGTATTAACAATGGCGGGTGTAATTATTACTGCGGCAGTATCAATGTTCCCATTTGTAATGCCTTCAAGTACTCACCCTGAACAAAGTTTGTTAATGTGGGATGCAACGTCAAGTGAATTAACATTAACCTTAATGTTCTACTTGGCATTAGTATTTGTTACCATCTCATTGCTTTATACCATTTGGTCATACTACAAAATGTTTGGTCGCTTGGATGAAAACTTTGTTGAAGACAACAAAAACTCATTATACTAAGGAGAAACAATATGTTATATGTAATTTGGGTAGTGGGTGTGTTGGCTGCAGTTATGGTGAGTGCTAAATTAACCATTAGTAAAGAAACGTCAGGTAAATTTGACGAGTAATGATGATTTATTCACTCTATCAATTAAGTAATAAGGGTTCCTTGCGGACCCTTTCATTTATTTTAGCGTTATTTTTAACTGCGGCTTTCTTTTTAAATTTAAGTCAATTTTCAACCGCACTTCGAACCGCTCATCCTGCTTGGATACTTGCAATCTTTTGGGGATTGATTAATTTATGGATTCACGGGATTGGATTTGATATTCGTCGGGCAATATGGCAGCTTGTTTTCTTGCCCTTTATTGGTTATTTCACCACAATAATTGCCATTGTTCAGCATTGGTTTTTATAGGAGCGATAGACAAATATTATTATTTGGATCTTGCACATCTTATGAACAGGTTCTAAAATAAGCGGCTTGTTATGGCTGATAATTTGAGCATTATTTTGAATAACCAATGTTTTACCTTTCCTGTTCGTGTTTATTATGAGGACACGGATGCTGGTGGAGTAGTGTATCACGCACGTTACTTACATTTTTTTGAACGTGCGCGAACTGAATATTTAAGAACGCTTAATTTTTCTCAACAATCATTATTGCAGGAACAACAATTAGCTTTTGTGGTCAAAACCATGTCTATTGACTATTGTATTCCAGCAAAATTGGATGATTATCTTATTGTCGAAACTGAAATAACGGTAGTGAAAGGGGCGACAATCCTCTTTGAACAGCGGTTAGTTCGTGATACGGTGATGTTATCAAAGGCTACTGTTAAGGTAGCCTGTGTTGATCTAGGCAAAATGAAACCTGTCGCAATTCCTGAAGAATTAAAAGCGGCATTTTTAAAGTAAATAACTTTTCGGAGTATGCAATGACTGCAGAATTGAACTTTTTAGATCTTTTTCTAAAAGCGAGTATCGTTGTTCAACTTGTAATTGTGATCTTAATTTCGTTCTCAATTATTTCTTGGGCAATCATCATTCAACGTAGCCGTATTTTGACGAGTGCGTTAAAAGAAGCGAACACTTTTGAAGATCGTTTCTGGTCTGGTGAAGATTTAAATAAACTTTATGATGGTTTATCTAATCGTCGTGAGGTATTAACAGGTAGCGAACAAATTTTCTTTGTCGGCTTTAAAGAATTCTCTCGCTTAAAACAAGTGAATGCAGATGCGCCAGAAGCAATTATCAAAGGTACGACTCGTGCAATGAACCTTGCGATGAATCGTGAAGTAGAATCCCTTGAAAGTCGAGTACCTTTCTTAGCAACAGTGGCTTCTGTAAGTCCATATATCGGTTTATTTGGTACCGTTTGGGGGATCATGCACGCATTTATGGCATTAAGTGGTGCGAAACAAGCAACATTACAAATGGTTGCTCCAGGTATCGCAGAAGCCTTGATCGCAACAGCGATCGGTTTGTTTGCGGCAATTCCAGCTGTAATGGCGTATAACCGTTTAAGCTTACGTGTAAATGCGATTGAACAAAATTATGGTAACTTCATTGATGAATTCACCACAATTTTACATCGTCAAGCTTTTGGTAAAGCGCCCCATTAAAAATAAATAAAAAATTGACCGCACTTCATAAATAAAACGAAAAGTGCGGTGGATTTTAGCGAAGTTTTAGAGGAAATTATGGCTCGTCGTCAGCGTAAAGACATTAAATCTGAAATTAATATCGTGCCATTTCTCGATGTTCTTTTAGTTTTAGTGTTAATTTTTATGGCAACCGCGCCGATTATCAGTCAGAGCGTTCAAGTGGAACTCCCTGACTCGGTGCAAAGTCAAAATGTATCAAATGAAGATAAAACACCGGTTATTTTAGAAGTAGCAGGTATTGGGCAGTATTCGATTTCGATTGGTGGTCAACGCCAAGAAGGCCTTAACGAAGAAATGGTAACCCAATTATCAAAACAAGAATTTGATAAAGACAATAACACAATGTTCTTAGTGGGCGGAGCAAAAGATGTACCTTATGAAGAAGTGATTAAAGCACTGAATTTACTACATCTTGCCGGCATTAAGTCTGTGGGTTTAATGACCAACCCAATTTAAGAATAAGTAGGTAAAACCGTGCAGAATAATCGACGAAAAAAACGTGCAAATGAGTTTGTCATCTCTATTGCGATGCACCTTGCATTGTTTGGTTTGTTGATTTGGAGCTCTCTTTATCAAACCGTTGAAATAATGGGTGGTGGAGAAGGTGAAGGTGATGCCATGGGAGCTGTTATGGTCGATACTGGCAGCGCAGCACAGGAATGGGGACGTATTCAACAACAGAAAAAAGGTCAAACTGATAAACAGAAGAAACCTGAGCCTGTAGTTGAAGAGAAAAAACCAGAGCCTGAACCTGAACCAAATCAGCAAGAAATTGCGAAACAAGAAGAGATTAAGCGTCAGCAGGAAATTCAACGTCAAAAAGAACTTGAAAAACAAAAGCAGCAAGAAATTGAAAAGCAAAAGCAAAAACAGCAGCAAGAGCTTGCTCGTCAAGAGGCGTTAGAAAAACAGAAACAAGCTGAAGAAGCAAAAGCAAAACAAGCTGCAGAGGCAGCGAAGTTGAAAGCGGAAGCTGAGGCGAAACGTTTAGCAGCAGCCGCTAAGCAAGCTGAAGAAGAGGCAAAAGCGAAGGCACAAGCTGAAGCTCAAAAAGCGAAAGAAAAAGCAGAAGCAGATGCTAAAGCCAAGGCTGAGGCGAAAGCGAAGGCAGAGGCTGAAGCAAAAGCCAAGGCAAAAGCTGAAGCAGACGCTAAGGCAAAAGCTGAAGCAGACGCTAAGGCAAAAGCTGAAGCAGACGCCAAGGCGAAAGCGAAAGCTGAGGCCGATGCCAAAGCGAAAGCAGAGGCAGAAGCAAAAGCGAAAGCGGATGCAGAAGCTAAAGCGAAGGCCAAAGCAGATGCAGCAAAACGTAAAGCGGATCAAGCAGCTTTAGATGATTTCATGAACGGTGGTGACATCGGTGGTGGTAGCGCATCTAAAGGTGGTAATGCGAATAAAGGCGGTACACAAGGTAGTGGTGCGGGACTTGGGGCTGGAGACGGTGGCAAGGTCGGTGACCAATATGCAGGTGTAATTAAACGTGAAATTCAACGTCGTTTCTTAAAAGATCCTAGTTTTGCTGGTAAAGTTTGTAGTATTAAAATCCAGCTTGGCCGAGATGGTACTATTTTAGGCTACCAACGTGTCTCAGGACCTGATGATATTTGTACTGCAGCATTAAGTGCGGTGGCAAGAACGAAAAAAGTTCCAGCGGCACCATCTGATGCAGTGTATGAAAAATACAAAGCGCCGACTATCGATTTTGATATCAATGCTCGATAATCGGTTTTAAGAAAGTAACAACGTTAAAATAAGGTGATTAAATGAAATTGATCAAACGTGTTATCGGGCTATTTGTGATGATGTTTGCATTTGTAAGCACAGCAATGGCAGAAGATGAAGTTCGAATTGTGATTGATGAAGGGGTAGATGGGGCTCGTCCTATCGCAGTTGTTCCTTTCGCAGGTTCTGCACCTGAAAATATTGGTCAAATTGTTGCGGATGACTTACGTAATAGTGGTAAATTTAACCCAATTCCAGTAAGCCAAATGCCACAACAACCAACAACTGCAGCAGAAGTGAAACCAGAGGCTTGGACAGCTTTAGGTATTGATGCTGTTGTTGTAGGTCAAGTGACTTCAACGGGTAGTGGTTATAACATTTCTTATCAGTTAGTTGATACTGTGGGCGCATCAGGTACGCCAGGATCCGTACTTGCACAAAATAGCTATACCGTGACTAATAAATGGTTGCGTTACGGTGCGCACACTGTGAGTGATGAAGTATTTGAAAAATTAACTGGTATTCGTGGTGCATTCAGAACGCGTATTGCTTATGTAGTGCAAAAAAATGGTGGATCACAACCTTATGAAGTTCGTGTAGCAGATTACGATGGTTACAATCAATTCATCGTCAATCGTAGCTCACAGCCAATTATGTCTCCAGCATGGTCTCCAGATGGTAAACGTTTAGCTTACGTATCTTTTGAGAATAAAAAATCACAACTTGTTGTACAAGACCTAGGTTCTGGTTCTCGTAAAGTGGTTGCTTCTTTCCCTGGTCATAACGGTGCACCAGCGTTCTCTCCAGACGGTTCTAAACTTGCGTTTGCTTCTTCACAAGATGGTTTATTAAACATTTATGTAATGGGCTCAAATGGTGGTACACCGACTCAATTAACTCGCGGTGCGGGTAATAATACAGAACCATCATGGTCTCCAGATGGTAGCTCAATTCTCTTTACTTCAGATAGAAGCGGTTCACCACAAGTTTATCGTATGAGCGCAAGCGGTGGTGGTGCATCACCAGTTGGCGGTCGCGGTAGTGCGCAAATCAGTAGTGATGGTAAAACACTTGTGATGATCAACGGTAATAATAATGTGGTAAAACAAGATCTCACCAGCGGTAGCTCTGAAGTATTAAGTACATCTTTCTTAGGTGAAAGCCCAAGTATTTCTCCTAACGGTATCATGATTATTTACAGCTCTACACAAGGGCTAGGAAAGGTGTTACAATTAGTTTCTGCAGATGGTCGCTTTAAAGCGAGTCTTCCAGGAAGTAATGGCCAAGTGAAATTTCCAGCTTGGTCGCCATATTTGACTAAATAAAAGAACTCATTGAGGAGAAATCTAATGAACAAATTTGTTAAATCATTATTAGTTGCTGGTTCAGTAGCTGCATTAGCAGCATGTAGCTCATCAAACAACGATGCAGCAGGCAACGGTGCTAACAACAACGGCCAAACTTTCGGTGGTTACTCTGTTGAAGATCTTCAACAACGTTATAACACCGTTTATTTTGGTTTCGACAAATTCAACATCGAAGGTGAATACGTTCAAATCTTAGATGCTCACGCTGCATACTTAAATGCAACTCCAGCTTCTAAAGTAGTTGTTGAAGGTAACACCGATGAACGTGGTACTCCTGAGTACAACATTGCTTTAGGTCAACGCCGTGCTGATGCAGTTAAAGGTTTCTTAGCTGGTAAAGGTGTTGATGCGGGTAAAGTATCAACTGTTTCTTACGGTGAAGAAAAACCTGCAGTGTTAGGTCATGATGAAGCAGCATACTCTAAAAACCGTCGTGCAGTGTTAGCATATTAATTTTTAGGGAATTTTCATTCTTAGAAAAGGAGAGAAATTCACTCTCCTTTTTTTGTAAAAAATATATCCTGCTATTGGTGAGTGTTCGTGCAGTTGGTATGATTTCTTCAGATTTTTCTTGCATCCAAAAATAAAATCTGTAACATACAAAGCCATAGCAGTATCACGGGTCGTTAGCTCAGTCGGTAGAGCAGCGGACTTTTAATCCGTTGGTCGAAGGTTCGAATCCTTCACGACCCACCATTTCTCATATCATTATTTAACAGGTTGGGTTGTTAGCTCAGTTGGTAGAGCAGCGGACTCTTAATCCGTCGGTCGAGAGTTCGAATCTCTCACAGCCCACCATTAAAAATCTCATCTATCTTATTATTTCCAATAAATTAAGGAAAAAATCAAATATTTTTTAAATTCTTGACTATATTTAACGGTTATTATGTTAGAATATCCACAAATTTAAGTCGGACATAAAATGTTACAAAATATTCGTATTGTTCTAGTTGAAACATCACATAGCGGAAACATCGGTTCAGCTGCGCGTGCAATGAAAACGATGGGATTATCCAATCTTTATTTGGTGTCGCCAAAATCAGTAGATGAACAATCTATCGCATTAGCAGCTGGGGCAGATGACGTTTTGCAAAATGCTAAAATTGTTGATACTTTTGAGCAAGCAATAGAAGATTGCTCCTTAGTGATCGGTACCAGTGCGAGATTACGCCATCTACAGAGTACGTTGATTGAACCAAGAGAATGTGCTGATAAAGCCTGTGCTCATCAAGGTCAGGTAGCGATTGTGTTTGGTCGTGAGCGTGTTGGGCTTACAAATGAAGAATTACTTAAGTGTCATTATCATTTAAATATTCCCGCTAATCCTGAATATTCTTCGCTAAATTTAGCGATGGCTGTTCAGTTAGTCAGTTATGAAATGCGAATGGCATTTTTAGCAAAAGGTAAAACGGAAAATACTCTTTCTACAATAGAAAATATCTATCCCACAACGCAAGAGATAGAGTATTTTTTAACGCATACAGAACGGGTATATAAATCACTTGGTTTCATTCAAAATCAAGGGGTTATGCAAAAATTGAGACGGCTTTATAATCGTTCCTTTTTGGAGAAAAATGAATTGAATATTTTGCATGGGATGCTAAGTGCCGTTGAAAAACGCGTCAATTTGGAAAAAGGGCAAAGTTGACTATTACAGTCAGATATGTAAACTGCCCAAATGATGATTAATAGGAATATTTTATGAAACTTACATCTAAAGGGCGATATGCAGTTACTGCGATTTTAGATATCGCATTACATGCAGGGTCTACGCCAGTTTGTTTAGCGGATATTTCGGAACGTCAAAATATTTCACTTTCTTATCTTGAGCAGCTATTTGCAAAATTACGAAGAGGTGGATTAGTAAAGAGCGTTAGAGGTCCTGGAGGCGGCTATTGTTTAGCTTTACCACTTGATCAAATATCTATTGGTATGGTGATTTCTGCCGTCAATGAGAATATTAATGTCACAAGATGCCTTGGCAAAGGAAATTGCAAAGGTGGAGTAGAATGTTTGACTCATACTTTATGGCAAGAATTAAGTGATCGTATTTCTGATTTTTTAGATGAGATCTCATTAGCTGAGCTTGTTGAGAAAAAAACAGGAAAACATAAAGCTCACAAAGATTTTGATGATTTGGTTGTAGTCAACCAATAATAGGAAAGTAGATCAAAGTGCGGTCAAAATGGTGGCATTTTTGATAGTTATTTAGGAGTGAAAATGAAATTACCAATTTATTTAGATTATGCAGCAACATGTCCAGTTGATGAACGTGTGGCTAAAAAAATGATGGAGTATTTAACCATTGATGGTGTATTCGGTAATCCAGCATCTCGTTCACATAAATTTGGCTGGCAAGCTGAAGAAGCGGTTGATATTGCACGTAATCAAATTGCGGATTTGATTGGCGCAGACTCACGTGAGATCGTGTTTACTTCTGGCGCAACAGAAGCAGATAACCTTGCAATTAAAGGTGCAGCGCACTTTTATCAAACAAAAGGTAAGCACATTATCACCAGTAAAACGGAGCATAAAGCCGTATTAGATACTTGTCGTCAATTAGAGCGTGAAGGCTTTGAAGTCACCTATTTAGATCCAGAAGCAGATGGTTTAATCGATCTTGAGAAATTCAAAGCTGCATTACGTCCAGATACGATTCTTGTGTCAATTATGCACGTGAATAATGAGATTGGCGTTATCCAGGATATTAAAGCAATTGGTGAGCTTTGCCGTGCAAATAAAACGATTTTCCACGTAGATGCGACCCAAAGTGTCGGTAAAGTAGAAATTAATCTTGCTGAGTTACCGGTTGATTTGATGTCAATGTCTAGTCACAAATTGTACGGACCAAAAGGTATCGGGGCATTATATGTTTGTCGTAAACCTCGCGTTCGTTTAGAAGCAATTATCCATGGTGGTGGTCACGAGCGTGGTATGCGTTCTGGTACATTACCTGTACACCAAATTGTTGGTATGGGTGAAGCTTATCGTATTGCAAAAGAAGAAATGGCGACAGAGATTCCTCGTATTAGAGCTTTACGCGATCGTTTATATAATGGCTTAAAAGAAATTGAAGAAACCTATGTAAATGGTTCAATGGATCACCGTGTAGCAAATAATTTGAACATCAGCTTTAACTATGTTGAAGGTGAATCATTGATGATGGCATTACGTGATGTGGCAGTTTCTTCTGGTTCGGCTTGTACTTCAGCAAGTTTAGAACCATCTTATGTATTACGTGCATTAGGTCGTAATGATGAATTAGCACATAGCTCAATTCGTTTCACACTTGGTCGTTGGACAACGGAAGAAGAAATTGATTACACCATTAATTTAACACGTAATGCAGTAGCAAAACTTCGTGAATTATCGCCACTTTGGGATATGTTCAAAGAAGGTATTGATTTAAACACTATTGAGTGGGCAGCCCACTAATTTTCAAGGCGGCTTGACCGCTTGATAGCAACTTATTTAGGAAAGGAAAAGAATATGGCATACAGCGAAAAAGTTATCGATCATTACGAAAATCCACGCAATGTTGGTTCAATGGACAAAAAAGATAATTCAGTAGGAACGGGTATGGTTGGCGCACCGGCTTGTGGTGATGTTATGCAGTTACAAATCAAAGTAAATGATAGTGGCATTATTGAAGATGCGAAATTTAAAACTTATGGTTGTGGCTCTGCGATTGCATCAAGTTCTTTAATTACCGAATGGGTGAAAGGTAAATCTTTAGATGAAGCAGGTGCAATCAAAAACAGCCAAATTGCGGAAGAACTTGAATTACCACCGGTAAAAGTTCACTGCTCAATCTTAGCAGAAGACGCAATTAAAGCCGCCATTGCTGACTACAAAAATAAACAAGGTAAGTAATCAAAGTGCGGTTGAAAATGACCGCACTTTATCAATTTAAGGATCAGAATATGTCTATAACACTCACTGAAAAAGCGGCACAACGAGTTCGTACTTTTCTTGAAAATCGTGGAAAAGGCATCGGTTTACGCTTAGGTGTAAAAACATCAGGTTGTTCGGGTTTAGGTTATGTGCTTGAATTCGTTGATGTGCTCAATGATGACGATCTTGTTTTTGAGCAGCATGGCGTGAAAGTGGTAGTCGATCCAAAAAGCTTGGTTTATTTAGATGGCATTGAGCTAGATTATGTCAAAGAAGGCTTGAACGAAGGCTTTAAATATAACAATCCAAATGTGAAAGAATCATGTGGATGTGGTGAAAGTTTCCATGTTTAAGGAATAAAGATGACAAATCCTTTTGCTATTTTTGATTTGCCCGTTGCTTTCAATGTTGATCAATCGCTTTTGTCTGAACGCTATTTAGTGCTTCAAAAGAGTTTGCATCCGGATAATTTTGTTACGGCAGATGCACAAGAACAACGCATTGCAATGCAAAAATCAACAGAAGTTAATGATGCATTAAAAACCTTGAAAGACCCAATTTTACGTTCGGAAGCAATTATTGCATTAAATACGGGAGAAGCACAGGATTTAGAACAAAAGAGCACACAAGATATGGCATTCCTAATGCAGCAATTAGAATGGCGAGAAGAGCTCGAAAATATTGAGCAAAGCCAGGATGAAAATGCATTAGAATCCTTTGCGAAACGCGTTAAAAAAGAAACAAAAGAAATGTTGACCGCACTTGAAGCTCAGCTAAATGAGCAACAATGGTCAACTGCTGCACAGTTCTGTGATAAATTACGTTTTCTAAAAAAATTGGCGGATGAAATTAGCCAAGTAGAAGAACGTCTATTTGAATTATAATCTTGAGGGCGTTTAATACGCCCTTTTCGCTATTGATAAATGGGCAGCGGCCCTCATACTAATGAAACTCGATTATGCAAACTTTAGAACAACTGACTGATGCCTCAAAATCTGCTTGGGGAACCATTTCCCAATGGATTGAGCATGCTCGTAATCATTGTGATGTGATTAAAAAAGATCAATCTAGCGCAGAACGTGAGCTTTTCACCATGCAAATGCCCACTTCTTCTCCAATGGGAGCGGTCATTTATGAAACTGGCGGCATTTTAATCCATCATGGTTGGTTGCGTATATTGGGGTCAGGCAGTTTTAAATTACCACGTGGATTAATGGACTGGAATTTCAGCAAATCCTTTAATCAATCAGGTGATAAACCAAAATATTTGCTTGTTGCGGACGATGTCATTGGTGGTTATTTTGCTTTAAATGGTGGCTCTTTAGGTTCTAATCTTGGCAAGATTTATTATTTTTCGCCAAAAGATTTAACTTGGCATGATTTAAATTTTACCTATACGGATTTCTTAGCTTGGGCATTAAATGGTGACATTGAAGCATTTTACCAAAATCTATTTTGGCAAAATTGGCAAGAAGATGTAAAACAACTCGATGGTAACCACATGATTGTTTTTACACCAGAGCTTTCAGAAGATAAGACGACTGATATTAATCAGCGTGAACGACGCGAAGTCAACATTGAAACCCATTACAACGCAAGTTTCACTGAACAAGATAAATTTGCACAAGCTTATTCAGTGGCATAACGAGCCCTTAACGAATTAATTATTAGAGATAAAAAGAGATATGGCATTACTCCAAATTGCAGAGCCAGGACAAACGGCTGCACCACATCAACATCGTCTTGCGGTAGGGATTGATTTAGGTACAACAAACTCTTTAGTTGCCGCAGTGCGTAGCGGTCAAGCCACCATTTTGAATGATGAACAAGACAGAAGCCTTGTGCCTTCAGTCGTCTACTATGGTGAAAATGAAAAACTTGTTGGTACAGAAGCATTTGCAAAAGCTGCAATTGATCCTAAAAATACGATTATTTCTGTGAAACGGCTGATTGGACGTAGCCTTGATGATGTGCAATCTCGTTATACCAATTTACCCTATGAGTTTGTGGCAAGTGAAAATGGGTTGCCATTATTGGTGACACATCAAGGTAAAAAAAGCCCAATTGAAGTCTCTGCGGATATTTTATCTCGTTTAAATCATATTGCAGAACAACGACTTGCAGGTGAGCTTTCTGGCGTGGTGATTACCGTACCTGCCTATTTTGATGATGCTCAACGCCAAAGTACAAAAGATGCGGCACGTCTTGCAGGGTTAAATGTATTACGTTTATTAAATGAACCCACTGCTGCAGCAGTGGCTTATGGCTTAGATAGCGGAAAAGAAGGTGTCATTGCTGTTTATGACTTAGGTGGCGGTACCTTTGATATCTCAATTTTACGCTTGTCTAAAGGTGTATTTGAAGTTTTAGCAACAGGTGGGGATACCGCTTTAGGTGGTGATGATTTTGACCATTTAATTGCCGATTGGATTGTTGAGCAAGCAGGTATTCAACCACAAAATGTAAATGAGCAGCGTGAGCTTTTAAGCTTAGCGACCCAGACTAAAATTGCTTTAACGAGTGAGCAAAGTGCGGTCATTTCTTGGCGAGGATTTGAAGGTGAGTTAAGTCGTGAGCAATTCAATGAATTAATCCACTCATTGGTAAAACGTTCTTTATTAACCTGCCGTCGAGCATTGAAAGATGCGCATGTTGAAGCTGAAGACGTACAGGAAGTGGTTATGGTTGGAGGCTCAACTCGCGTGCCTTACGTACGTGAACAAGTAGGCGAATTCTTTGGTAAAACCCCATTAACCTCTATCGACCCAGATAAAGTAGTTGCCTTAGGTGCGGCTATCCAAGCAGATATTTTAGTGGGCAACAAAAATGACAGCGATATGTTGTTACTCGATGTTGTGCCGCTTTCTTTAGGTATTGAAACCATGGGTGGTTTAGTGGAGAAAATTATTCCACGTAACACCACGATTCCAGTGGCTCGCGCGCAAGAATTTACTACCTTTAAAGATGGTCAAACTGCAATGACGGTACATGTGGTACAAGGGGAGCGTGAGTTAGTGGATGATTGCCGTTCTTTAGGTCGTTTTACGTTGCGTGGTATTCCGCCAATGGTGGCAGGCGCGGCTCATATTCGAGTGACTTATCAAGTGGATGCGGATGGCTTATTAAGTGTAACCGCCATGGAAAAATCCACAAAAGTCCAAGCATCGATTCAAATTAAGCCTTCTTATGGTTTAACGGATGAAGAAGTAACGGCAATGATTAAAGCCTCTTTTGATAATGCACAAGATGATATGCAAGCCCGTGAATTAGCCGAGCAACGTGTTGAGGCTGATCGTGTGATTGAAAGCGTGATTGTGGCCTTACAGCAAGATGGGGCAGACTTATTAACCGAAGCTGAATTCCGCCAAATTGAAAATACATTGAAACAATTAATGGATGTAAAAGAAGGAACAGATCGTCATGCTATCGTCCAGGGAATCAAAGCCCTTGATATCGCGACTCAAGAATTTGCGGCAAGACGAATGAATAAATCCATTAATCAAGCGCTGACAGGTAAATCTGTATCAGATATTGAACAATAAAGTGCGGTTATAAATTAACGAGTTTTTTATATTGAGGAAAGTAATATGCCAAAAGTGATTTTTTTACCAAATGAAGAATTCTGCCCAGAGGGTATGGTGGTTGATGCAGCAGCAGGCGACAACTTATTAGAAGTGGCACATAATGCGGGTGTGGAAATTCATCACGCTTGCGATGGTTCTTGTGCTTGTACAACGTGCCATGTGGTTATTCGTGAAGGGTTTGATTCATTAAATGAAGCGAGCGATCAAGAAGAAGATATGTTAGATAAAGCATGGGGTTTAGAAATGGATAGCCGCCTTTCTTGCCAATGTGTCGTGGGGGATGAAGATTTAGTGGTGGAAATCCCTAAATATAATATTAACCATGCGAATGAGGCGGCTCACTAATGAAATGGACTGATGCCCAACTTATCGCAGAAGAGCTGTATGATCGTAATCCAGATTTAGATCCTAAAACGGTACGTTTCACGGATTTGCATCAGTGGATTTGTGAACTAGACGGTTTTGATGATGATCCAATGAAATCTAATGAGAGTATTCTGGAAGCGATTTTGTTGAAATGGTTAGATGAATACGAATAAGCCTGATTACACAGGCTTATTATATTTTTAATTAGTTAATCTGATAGTTTTTGTATATAAAGTTGATAAACGGGTAACATCTGTAAAACATGGAGTTTTTGCTGATAGATATTGACGTAAGCATCGACAGCAGGTTTTACTAGGTGGTAGTAGTTTTGTTTGCCATTTTCTTCTGGGCTCCATAAATAGTCATCAAAAGCAATAATACCATTATTTTTTACTAATTTATGGGCTAAAATAGCATCAAATAGTACATCTGGAGCTTCATGAGAACCATCTACATAGATAAAATCAAATTTTCCAGCTTCGCCTTTTGCTAATAGTTCAATCATTTTAGTATGGGAATATCCCTTATGTTTGATAATATTAAGGGATTTTCCGCATCGTTTGGCATAAATCATTAATGTTTGAATATTCTCATTGAAAGATTGCTCAATAGAACTCATATCCCACTTTCCTTGATGCTCTAATCCACCTTCCCAAGAATCAATACAATGAATCTCTATTTCATTATGGTATTTAAGCATTTCCTCAGTAAAAAAATGCGTTGAACGCCCTTCAAATGAACCAATTTCTAAGATTCTTTGAGGAGTAAATTGTTCAAAAATATAGGATAGGGGAGGGATATTATGAGTAAACCAGTCAGTACTGAAATTGACAGTTAAATTATCTTTAGTTACGTTGTTTGACATTTTAAATCCTTAGATTGATTAAATATAAACCGCACTTTATTGCTAAAGTGCGGTTATTTTTATCGTTATTTTTAATTATTTTTTCTTCGCGTATTTTAAGGAGTCAATAGCAACCGCGAGGATGATAATGCTACCTTTAATGATATATTGCCAGTAAGGGTTAACACCGATGTAAGTTAAACCATAGTTAATAACGGTGAAGATGATAACACCCGTGATTACGCCGATAACAGTACCCACACCACCAGCGAAAGATACACCACCTACTACGCAGGCAGCAATCGCATCTAATTCATACATGAAACCAAGGTTGTTGGTAGCACTACCGATACGGCCAGCTTCTAACATACCACCGAATGCATAGAACATACCAGAAATCATGTAAATTACAACAAGGTTACGTGCTACGTTTACGCCAGATACTTTTGCTGCTTCAGGGTTACCACCGATAGCAAAGATATTTTTACCGAAGCGTGTTTTATTCCACATCACCCAAACTAAGAATGCACAAATTGCCGCATAGATAGTGATGTAGGATAATTTGAATGAACCGAGTCTAAAGAAGCCTTGTGCGAAGTTAGAGAAAGATTCACTGAAGCCAGCAATTGGTGAGCCACCTACGCCATCGTAATAAAGTGAGTTAAAACCGTAAACAATGATCATGGTACCCATGGTTGCAATGAACGGAGTTACATTGAGATAAGCGATAACTAAACCATTCACTAAACCGATTACAGCACCTATCACACAAACAGTCAGGATAACTACTGGAATCGGAATTTCACCTAAATCCGGGAACACGCGGTTCATGTTTTCCATTGATTGTAAGAGGGTAGCAGAAATAACCGCCGCTAAACCGACTTGGCGACCGGCTGACAAGTCGGTACCTTGAGTGACAAGCAAGCCTGCAACACCAAGGGCGATAATAAGGCGGACGGATGATTGAGTTAAAATGTTACTAAAGTTGCGAACATTCAAGAATGTTGGATCTTGTGCGATGATGATGCCAAGTAAAATCAACAACACAAAATAAATCGCATTTTGTTTTAAGAAATCGAATGATTTATTTTTTGGTAAGGCACTCATAATTTGTTCCTTTATGATTTATAAATATTTTGCGGCAAGTTGCAAAATTTCTTCTTGAGACGTTTTTGCCGTTTCAACGATGCCGGCAACACGACCATTACTCATGACCAAAATTCGGTCTGTTACGCCTAATAGTTCCGGCATTTCTGATGAAATCATAATGATGCCTTTATCTTTTTTAGCGAGTTCTTGAATGAGCTGATAAATTTCAAATTTTGCCCCAATATCAATACCACGAGTTGGTTCGTCGAGCATTAAGATATCTGGTTGGGTTAAAAGCCAACGGCCGATAATGACTTTTTGTTGGTTACCACCAGAAAGCGATCCAATCGTTGTTTTGTGAGAAGGGGTTTTCACGTTCATCGCATCAATCACCCATTGCGTATCGCTCGCCATTTTTTTGTTGCTGAGCAATTTCCATGGGGTGAGGTAAGATTTCATATTTGAAATCAAAGAGTTAAATTCAATACTTAGGTTTGAATAAATCCCGGTTGAACGACGTTCCTCAGTCACCAAAGCAAAACCGTGGTTAATCGCCTCAAGTGCGGTATGATTTTTCACGATTTTTCCGTTGAGTTTGATCGTCCCTTCTTTTAATTCGCGTACACCAAAAATGGCTTCCACAATATCAGTTCGTTTTGCACCAACAAGACCTGCAATACCTAAAATTTCACCTTTGCGTAAATTAAAGGAAACATCTTGAATGGAAGGTTGATTCACCGCAGTTAAATGTTCCACTTCAAGCGTGATTTCTTTGGGTACGTTAGTTTTTTCAGGGAAACGTTGTGTTAATTCACGGCCAACCATCATTGAAACAATTTCTTCCATGGTGGTGCCTTTAACTTCAACGGTATTGATCCATTTACCATCACGAAGAATGGTGATTTCATCACAAATTTTGAAGATTTCATCCATTTTGTGTGAAATATAGATAATGCCACAACCGCGATCTTTTAATTTTTGAATAATTTTGAAAAGATGTTCCACTTCTTTTTCTGAAAGTGAGGATGTTGGCTCATCCATAATTACGATTTTAGCGTTATAAGAGAACGCCTTCGCAATTTCGATCATCTGCATTTGTGAAACAGAAAGTTTGGCCACTTTTTCTCTTGGATCAACATCAATATCCAATTCATCGAAAATCGCTTTGGTATCACGATACATTTTGGCGTGATCCACAAAAGGACCTTTAAGTGGGTAGCGACCCAACCATAGGTTATCCATTACACTGGTTTGACGCACCAAGTTAAGTTCCTGGTGAACCATTGAAATCCCATTTTCAAGGGCTTCTTTTGATGTTTTAAAATCAACAGGTTTGCCTAAGAATAAAATTTCACCTTCGTCTTTTGCATAAATTCCGAAGAGGCATTTTAATAATGTCGATTTACCCGCCCCGTTTTCGCCCATTAAGGCGTGAACAGAGTGAGAACGAACTGTTAGATTGGCGTGATCAAGGGCTTTTACACCGGGGAAAGACTTACTGACATCCGTCATTGTCAGTAGTACATCACTGTCTTGGGTTTGAGTTGTCATATCCAACCTCATCAAAAAGGGGGGAAAGGGAATTTGGGTTTCCTTTCCCCCCTAAAATTAAAGAAAAGCAATAGATTTTCTTATTTTAAGAATTCACTTAGGTTATCTTTATCCACACCAACATAAGGGATACGTACCACACGGTTTTCTAATTTCCATTGTGTACCTTCTGTTGCTGTTTTACCGCTAGCAAGGTTTGCAGAAAGTTGAACAACTGCTTTACCTTGGTTAACGCCATCGTTTAACACAGTACCTGCAATTTCGCCTTTCTTAATTAATTGAAGTACCTCTGGTAACGCATCTACACCAAAGATTGGTAGTTTTTTACCGTGAGCTTTGGTTGCTTCTAGTGCGCCTAATGCCATACCATCATTATTTGAAATAATCATTTCAATTTGATTGGCCTTAGAGCTAGATAACCAGGCGTCCACTTTATCTTTTGCCATTGCGGCATCCCACATACCGGTATCAATAAATAATTGTTCGGTTTGGATACCTTTAGCATTTAATTGCTCAATCACATATTTAGTACGCGCTTCAGCATCCGGGTGGCCTGGTTCACCTTTTAATAATACATATTGGATTTTACCGTCTTTGTTTAAGTCTAAGTCTGGCATTGCTTTCCATTGTTTCGCAATTAGATCACCTTGGATTAAACCAGATTCTTTCGGATCAGTACCAACATAGTAAGCTTGGTCATAGATACCAATTGCTTTGGCGCCCGGATCTTTATTGAAGAAAACAACAGGAATGTCATCTTGTTTCGCTTTCTTGATAACAGTTGAAGCGGCTGCCGGGTCTACTAAGTTAATCGCTAAGGCTTTCACACCTTTAGAAAGCAAACCATCTACTTGGTCGTTTTGAATAGATTGTGCATTTTGAGAGTCATTCATTAATAACTCAATGCCGCCAAGGGCTTTCGCTTCTTTATCGATTTCTTTACGCATCAATGACATGAAGTTGTCATCATATTTATAAATGGTAACACCAATACGGTTATCGGCTGCGAAACCTGAAGTTGCTGAACTTAAACCGATTGCTAAAGCGACCGTACTTAATACTGCTGTTTTTTTCATAAAAACGCTCCTATGTAGAGAAAGAGATTTTATTGTTGATTTTTTATATATCAAATAGAGGAATGTTGCGTACATCTATTGCAACTGAATGCATCATAACGAAATCAAAACTGTTAATCTGTGATCAAACTCACATAAATGAAAACGATTACATAGCAATGTTTAAATTTGTGATCTACATCACGGTTTTATTGCATTTTCTACGGAAAAACGTCTCACCAATGTTGGATTAAATTGAACAACAGTCGGTGTGACAATAGACGAATCGACTAAACTTAACGCTAGTTTTGCCGCATAATTTGCCATTAAATCAATTGGATAGCGAATTGTAGTGAGTTTGGGGATTAAATACCGAGCAATCGGCATATCATCAAATCCTACAATGGAAAATTGTTTCGGGACTTTGATATTGTTTTCATTTAAAACAGAAATTGCACCAGCTGCCATGGTATCGTTATAGGCCACCACAGCGGTTAAATTGGAGTTGTAGCTTAATAAATCAATCATGGCTTTTTCACCGCCTTCAAAATCAGGTGAATTATGCACAATGGCTTGTTCTACAATGGGGAAGTTATGCGCTTCTAAGGCCTCTAAGTAGCCTTCCTTACGTTCTGTTTCATCTAAAATACCGTGATTGGAACCTATGTAGGCGATATGCTTATGACCATAACGAATCAGCATTTCAGTGGCAAGATAGGTACCTTGACGGTTATCAAGGCTGACGCAACGATTTTCATAACCCGCAATCACGCGGTTAATTACCACCATACCGGGTACATTTTCTAAATAATGCTGTAACGCTTCGTCAGAAAGGGCTTTGGAATGAACGACTAGACAGCTACAACGCTTGCGTAGCAAGGTATCAATTGCTTCACGCTCTTTTTCTGCATGATGGTATCCAATGCCAATCAAAATCGTTTTTTGATGTTCTTCAGCGACTTTATCGACCGATTTAACCAAGATAGCAAAGAACGGATCCGTTACATCGGTAACCACCACGCCAATGGTATCAGTATTTTGTACTGCCAGAGCTTGTGCGTTTGCATTGGGTTGATAATTTAAGACTTCCATAGCGCGTTGTACCGAGTAACGGGTTTTTTCACTCACAGATGGGGAGCGATTAATCACCCGGGAAACAGTGGCAACCGACACGCAAGCTAATTCAGCAACATCTCGAATTGTAGGCATAACAGGGCTCTCATTCATTTTTTCATAGCAATTATCATAGTAAATTTGAATAAAATTGAAAGCGGTTACTTTCAAAAATGCTACATTCGTCACAAAAAAGTGATTGAATGAGCGGCTTATTTCCTGATTTTGTGATAATGATCACGGTTTATTTTTTTTAATTTGTTATCTTATGAGAAAATTTTTTGTAATCGTTTACATTTTGGAGCAAAAATATGAGCGAAACCGTATTTGAACCGACAGATCATCCACATCGTCGTTATAATCCGTTAATTGACCAATGGGTTTTAGTCTCGCCACATCGTGCTAAACGTCCATGGCAGGGGCAACAAGAAAAAGTGAGTGAGGAACAAAAGCCAAGCCACGATCCAAATTGTTATCTTTGCCCGCGTAATAAACGTATCACGGGCGAACCTAATCCGGATTACCATAAACCTTATGTATTCAAAAATGATTTCTCGGCTTTATTAGAAGATACACCCGCGCCAGAGCAATCAGCCGATCCTCTTTTCCAAATGAGCCAAGCTCGTGGTGAAAGCCGTGTTATTTGTTTTTCGCCAGATCATAGTAAAACATTGCCGTTATTGACCGCACTTGAAATTGAAGAAGTGATTAAAGTGTGGCAAGAGCAATTGCGTGAACTGGGTCAAAAATATCAGTGGGTACAGATTTTCGAAAATAAAGGCGCGGCAATGGGATGTTCCAATCCACATCCGCACGGACAAATTTGGGCAAATAGCTTTTTACCGAATGAAGTCGCACGTGAAGATGTTGCTCAACGAAATTATTATGAAAAACACGGTTCGGTACTTTTAGTGGATTACGTTCAAAAAGAATTAGAGAAAAAAGAACGTATTGTGGTGGAAACCGAGCATTGGGTTGCGGTTGTGCCTTATTGGGCGGTGTGGCCGTTTGAAACCCTGTTGTTGCCTAAATTGCATGTAAAACGCTTAACAGAATTAACTGAAGCTCAAGCTAAAGATCTTGCCGTGATATTGAAAAAATTGGCAACGAAATACGATAACTTATTTGAAACGTCTTTCCCTTATTCGATGGGCTTCCATGCAGCACCATTTAATGGTGAAGATAACGAACATTGGCAGCTTCATGCACATTTTTATCCACCATTGTTGCGTTCAGCTACGGTTCGCAAATTTATGGTGGGTTATGAAATGCTAGGTGAAAGCCAACGTGACCTCACCGCTGAACAAGCGGCAGAAAGATTACGTGCGTTAAGCGAAGTACACTATAAAGAACGTTAAGAAATCCTTTCCCTCTTGAGTTAAGAGGGAGTGTGAAAGAGAAAGGAAAATAATATGACTCCAGTTCAAAAATCCCAACACATTTTTACGCAAAAATATAACAAGCAACCTGAACTGACCGTATATGCACCAGGTCGTGTAAATATTATCGGCGAACATACCGACTATAATGATGGCTTTGTGATGCCTTGTGCGATCAATTATGGTACAGCTATTGCAGGATTAAAACGTGCTGATCATATTTGGCATGTTTATGCCGCCGATCTTGATCTTGAGGATACCTTTTCTCTTGATGAAGATTTCCCTCAAAGTGAGCAAAAATGGGCGAATTATGTGCGTGGTGTCGTGAAATTTATTCAAGAACGTTGCCCACAATTTAAACAAGGTGCTGATTTAGTGATTTCCGGAAATGTGCCACATTCTTCTGGTTTGAGTTCTTCTGCTGCTCTTGAAGTAGCGACGGGTAAGTTCTGCCAACAACTCAGTGATTTACCTTTAACACATACAGAGATTGCTTTAATTGGTCAAAAAGCTGAAAACAAATTTGTAGGCGCAAATTGTGGGAACATGGATCAATTAATTTCGGCTTTAGGACAAAAAGATCATCTCTTAATGATTGATTGCCGTAGTTTAGAAACACAGCCAACGCCTGTGCCGAAAGATGTCGCTGTTATTATTGTGAACTCAAATGTACCGCATGATTTGGTGACGGGTGAATACAATACACGCCGTTGGCAATGTGAAAAAGCGGCAGAATTCTTTGGTGTGAAAGCGCTGCGTGATGTGTCAGTAGAAGAATTCCAAAAAAGAGAAGCAGAATTGACCGCACTTAATTCTTTAGTGGCTAAACGTGCACGCCATGTGGTGACTGAAAACCAACGCGTACTTGATGCCGTTGAAGCCTTAAAACATAACGATTTAACAAAATTAGGTGAATTAATGGGGCAATCTCACGAATCAATGCGCGATGATTTCGAGATTACCGTGCCGCAAATCGATTATCTTGTTGAACTCGCTCAATTAGTGATTGGTAAAACCGGTGGTGCGAGAATGACAGGCGGTGGTTTCGGTGGCTGTATTGTTGCCCTTGCGCCTCATGATAAAGTCGAAGCCGTGCGTAAAATTATTGCCGATAATTATGAAAAACAAACGGGTTTAAAAGAAGATTTCTACGTTTGCACAGCCTCACAAGGAGTGAGTCTATGCTAGAAAAAACGGCGTTCAATGCACCAGATGGACAGCCTTATCAACTTGTTCAACTCACCAATTCAAATGGCATGATCGTGCAATTTATGGATTGGGGAGCCACTTGGCTTTCTTGTAAAGTCCCTGTGAATGGTGAGTTGCGAGAAGTGTTACTTGGCTGCAAAGTGGAGGATTATCCTCATCAAACTGCTTATTTGGGCGCAAGCGTAGGGCGCTATGCAAACCGTATTGCTAACGCCAAATTTGAATTAGGTGAGCGAACAATTCAGCTGGTTGAGAATCAAGGCAAACATCAATTACATGGTGGTAAAGAAGGCTTTGATAAACGCCGTTGGAAAGTGGAAGAGTGCGGTCAGAATTTTGTGCGTTTTTCCCTTGTGTCTCCCGATGGTGATCAAGGTTTTGAAGGTAATGTGCAGGTTAATGTGCTTTACACACTGACTGATGAAAATAGCGTAAAAATTGAATACGAAGCAGAAAGTGATAAAGATACCGCGCTTAATTTAACAAACCACGCTTATTTCAATTTAGAAAATGCTGAGCAGGGCTGTGATGTGCGAAATCATACACTACGCCTTAATGCGGATTTTTATCTGCCGGTTGATGGTGAAGGCATCCCAAATTCACCACTTAAGCATGTGGTGAATACTAGCTTTGATTTTCGTGTTGCAAAACCAATCGTAAAAGATTTTCAACAAGGCGATCAAGTGGTAACAAAAGGTTACGATCATTCCTTTATTGTCAATAAAGCATGGCAAAAGCCTTGTGTATTATTGACTTCCCCTAATGAAGATTTAAGCCTTGAAGTACTCACATCCCAAGCGGCGTTACAGGTTTATACGGGAAACTATCTTGCCGGCACTCCAACTCGTGAAGATAGCACTTATCAAGATTTCAATGGCATCGCCCTTGAAACCCAATGTCTTCCCGATACCCCAAACCACCCCGAATGGCAAAATTATGGCGGTATTCAAAAAGCAGGTGAACGCTATTACCAGTGGACAGAGTTTAGGTTTAAATAGTTTAATCAATTAATAAAAGTGCGGTTAAAAATTACCAAGTTTTTAACCGCACTTTATTTTCAGCCATTTAGCTTAAGTTTTTTGCGATTTTTGTCAAAATATGCTACTTTTTACGCAGTCAATCCGACAGTAACGCATTTAATTTTATGAACGAAGAACATTCGAGTAATCAAACTGAAACAACTAAAAAGTCTTTTTTCCAATCACTTATTGGCCGCTTTTTCCAAGGTGAGCTGAAAAACCGTGAGGAACTCGTGGAGGTGATTCGCGATTCAGAACAAAACGATTTAATCGATCAAAACACTCGTGAAATGATTGAAGGAGTAATGGAAATCGCTGAGCTTCGTGTACGCGATATCATGATTCCTCGCTCGCAAATCGTATTTATTGAATCGAATCAAGATCTCGATGCTTGTTTGAATACCATTATTGAATCCGCTCACTCTCGTTTTCCTGTAATTGCAGATACGGATGACCGCGATAATATTGAAGGTATTTTGCACGCGAAAGATTTGCTTAAGTTTTTACGTGAAGATGCAGAAGAATTCGAGTTGTCCAAGTTATTACGTCCAGTCGTGATAGTGCCGGAAAGTAAACGTGTCGATCGTATGTTAAAAGATTTTCGCTCTGAGCGTTTCCATATGGCGATTGTGGTGGATGAGTTTGGTGCAGTATCAGGTTTGGTGACTATCGAAGATATTCTCGAACAAATTGTCGGTGATATTGAAGACGAATTTGATGAGGAAGATGTCGCGGATATTCGTCAGCTTTCTCGTCACACTTATGCGGTGCGTGCATTAACAGATATTGATGATTTTAATGCCCAATTTAATACGCATTTCGATGATGAAGAAGTGGATACCATTGGTGGTTTAATCATGCAAGCCTTTGGGTATTTGCCTAAGCGCGGTGAAGAAATTACCTTAGAAAATATTCAATTTAAAGTGACCTCTGCCGATAGCCGTCGTTTGATTCAGGTACGTGTAACCGTGCCAGATGAGCATTTGTCAGATATGGAAGGTGTAGAAGAACAAGCTGAGTAAGTTACTCAGTTTGACCGTATTCTTGGCCCCCTCTTTGCTGAAGAGGGGGAATATTTTTTTATAGTATGGATAAAATGAATAAATTAGTCGTTTATCTTATAGCCTTGATTTCTGGGGTAATTGGCGTATTTGCTTTTTCACCGTTTGATTATTGGGGATTAGCCTATGTATCCTTAGGCGGATTACTTTTTGTAGCGAAAAATGCCAAAAAATCAACCGCACTTTTTGCTACTTTTTTGTGGTCGATGGGCTTTTTCTGTTTTGGTGTAAGTTGGTTAAATGTTAGCATTCATCAATTTGGTGGGGCTTCCCTTGGTGTGAGCTATCTCTTGGTGGGCTTACTTTCGGCCTACCTAGCACTTTATCCAATGCTTTTCACTTATTTCGTGCAGCGTTTTCAGGTGCAAAGTGCGGTCATTTTTGCTGCGATTTGGACATTGACTGAATTTTTGCGTGGTTGGGTGTTTACCGGTTTTCCTTGGTTACAATTTGGTTATACCCAAATAGACAGTCCGTTTTACGGGATTGCGCCGATCTTTGGTGTCACGGGGATGACATTCTTTACCGTTTGGGCAAGTGCGGTCATTTTTAATCTTGTTTTTTCACTATCGAAAAAACAATGGAATTTAGTCAGTGTGAATGCATTGCTCTTATTGGTTGTGGGTGGATTAAGCGCTTATGCTGGTAAGATGAATTTTGTTCAACCCAAAGAAGGTAAAGGACTAACTGTCACGCTTGCACAAGGCAATATTGAGCAAAATTTAAAATGGGATCCTGAATATCTTTATGCTACAGTAGACATCTATCAAAAACAAATTTTGACACATTTAGGCAAGTCTGATTTGATTATTTTACCTGAGTCAGCATTGCCAACCCTTGAAAATGCGATTACGCCATTTTTTGAAGCTTTAGATAAAGTCGCAAAAGAGAAAAACACGGAAGTAATGATTGGTACCGTATATCGTGATGAGCAAAGCGGTAAATTATTAAATTCGATTGTGACGGCTGGGAATTCTGATTTTCCTTATGAGTTGACGACAAAAAATCGTTACAGCAAACATCATCTCGTGCCATTCGGTGAATATGTGCCGTTAGAAAGTTTGTTGCGCCCACTTAATTCCGTATTTAATTTGCCAATGTCTGCGTTCCAAAGTGGCGATGCGGTACAGCCATCTTTTATGGCAAAACAACATGCTTTTGCGCCAGCTATTTGCTATGAAATTATTTTTGGTGAGCAACTTCGTGAAAATCTGAAAAAAGAAACCGATTATTTGCTGACGATTTCTAATGATGCATGGTTTGGTGATAGCATTGGCCCTTGGCAGCATTTACAAATGGCTAGAATGCGCGCGCTCGAATTAGGTAAACCATTAATTCGTGCAACGAATACAGGGATTTCAGTGTTTATTGATGCAAAAGGTAACATTGAAGCGCAAGCGCCTCAATTTGAGGAAACAACGCTGACCCATAAAATGGTGCCAACAGAAGGCAAAACGCCTTATGCAGCATTAGGTAATTTACCTATTTATGTGTTGTCATTAATTTTTGTGTTATTACGTGGCTTCACGACGTTATTAAAACGTCGCTTGAACCTTTCACAAAAATAGCAGTCAAAACGACCGCACTTTTTTAACGTGAGAGAAAAATAAATTTCTTCTTATAAAACCAATGAGATTTTAATGAATAAAAATCTAATCGAAGTCAAAAACCTGACCTTTAAACGAGGTGAGCGTGTGATTTACGATAACCTGAATTTGAAAGTCCAACAGGGCAAAATTACGGCCATCATGGGGCCATCAGGGATCGGAAAAACCACGCTACTGAAATTAATTGGCGGTCAGTTGCATCCTGAACAAGGCGAGATTTTGTTTGATGGACAAGATATTTGTCGTCTTTCAAATCGAGAGCTTTATGAAGTGCGTAAACGCATGGGAATGTTATTCCAATCAGGTGCATTATTTACGGATATTTCAACGTTTGATAACGTGGCATTTCCGATTCGCGAGCATACGCGTTTACCAGAAAGTCTAATTCGTCAAATTGTATTGATGAAATTAGAAGCAGTGGGCTTACGAGGTGCGGCAGATTTGATGCCTTCGGAGCTTTCTGGGGGGATGGCGCGTCGTGCAGCATTAGCTCGAGCGATCGCACTTGACCCAGATTTAATCATGTTTGATGAGCCGTTTACAGGGCAAGATCCAATCAGCATGGGCGTGATCGTGAGCTTAATTAAACGCTTGAATGAAGCACTGAAGTTAACCTCTATTGTGGTTTCCCATGATGTGAATGAAATATTAAGTATTGCAGATTATGCCTATATTATTGCGGATAAGCATGTGATTGCCGAAGGAACATCAGAGCAACTGCTCGCGAGCCAAGATCCGCAAGTGGTGCAGTTCTTGAAAGGTGAAGCGGATGGTCCGGTAAAATTCCATTATCCGGCAGGTGATTATGTGGAGGAATTATTTAAATGATTGTTGATATGATTTCTTCACTTGGACGAAGCGTAATCAAATTTTTCCGTGCATTAGGCCGATCCGGCTTTATGTTGTTTGGTGCGTTAGTCGGTAAGCCACAAATTCGTCAACATTTTCCTTTATTAGTGAAGCAGTTGTACGTATTAGGTGTACAGTCGTTATTAATTATCCTGCTTTCAGGTTTATTTATTGGTATGGTGTTAGGTTTACAAGGCTATGTAGTCTTGGTAGATTTTTCTGCAGAAACCAGCCTTGGTCAACTTGTGGCACTGTCTTTATTACGTGAATTAGGTCCAGTAGTGACCGCACTTTTATTTGCGGGTCGAGCGGGTTCAGCACTAACGGCTGAAATTGGCTTGATGAAAGCCACAGAACAACTTTCCAGCCTTGAAATGATGGCAGTCGATCCATTACGTCGTGTGATTGCACCGCGTTTTTGGGCGGGCGTGATTGCGATGCCAATTCTTGCGATTCTCTTTACCGCGATTGGTATTTGGGGCGGCTCGCTTGTTGGCGTGGATTGGAAAGGTGTCGATGCAGGTAGCTTCTGGTCAGTGATGCAAAATGCTGTCAGCTGGAGCTATGACATTCTAAACGGATTTATTAAAAGCGTATTTTTCGCCATTGCGGTGGTGTGGATTGCGTTATTCAATGGTTATGATTGTATTCCAACATCTGAAGGTATCAGTCAAGCCACAACTAGAACAGTTGTCCACGCATCACTTGTGGTACTTGGGCTCGATTTCATCTTAACTGCCATTATGTTTGGGGCAGGCTAATAGGGTATTTTTATGCGACAAACAATTAAATATGAATTTTGGGTAGGCTTATTTTTACTACTCGGTATCGCTGCGTTAGTGTTTCTAGGCTTACGCGTAGCAAATGTACAAGGTTTTGGTGAAACAAAATCTTACACAGTGACTGCAACTTTTGACAATATTGGTGGACTAAAAGTCCGAGCGCCACTTAAACTTGGTGGGGTAGTCATTGGTCGCGTGTCTGATATTAAGTTAGACGAAAAATCGTACTTACCAAAAGTCAGTATTGCGATTAATGAAGAATATCAAGAAATTCCGGAAAACAGTTCGTTATCGATCAAAACATCGGGATTATTGGGGGAGCAATATATCGCTTTAAGCATGGGGTTTGATGATGGTGAAACCGCAATGCTAAAAAACGGTAGCCAAATTCAAGACACGAAATCCGCAATGGTATTGGAAGATTTAATCGGTCAGTTCCTTTACGGTGATAAAAAAGTAGATGGTAATGCTGACAAAGCAGAACCAGATGTAAAATAATAATCTTTATTTGGGAGATTTATGATGAAATTTATTCAGTTAAAAAAATGGTTTAGCCTAATGGCATTTGCAGTGGCTACGCTTTTTGTGACTCAAACTGTACGTGCAGAAACCAGTCCTTATGTGTTGATGCAACAAGCATCAGATAAGTTATTTGCCGATATAAAAAACAATCAGGCAAAAATTAAAAAGGATCCAAATTATTTACGTACTATCGTGCGTAACGATTTATTACCTTACGTGCAAGTAAACTATGCAGGTTCTTTGGTGTTAGGTTCACACTTTAAATCAACCACACCAGAACAACGTGAAAAATTCTTTAAAGCATTCAGCGATTTTATTGAACAAGCTTATGCACAAGTGTTAACCGCTTACACTGATCAAAATATTCAAATTGAACCGGCTAAAGAGGTAGGTGATAAAAACCTAGTGAGCATTCGTGTTAATATTGTACAAAATGGTGGGCAAGCGCCAATCAAATTAGATTTTAAATGGCGTAAAAACAGTAAAACTGGCGAATGGCAAGCTTATGACATGGTTGCAGAAGGCGTGAGCATGGTTGTCACTAAACAAAATGAATGGAGCGGTATCTTACGTCAACAAGGTATTGAAGCATTAACTGCTCAAATTCAAAAATCTGCTGCAGCACCAGTGACATTGAGCAAATAAGCGAATGACTGCGTTAAAGTGGGATTTAATCCAAAATAATGATAAGATAGCTCTCCAATTATCGGGGGAGCTATCCCGCAACACGTTGTTACCATTATGGCAACAACGTGCTTCTTTTTTATCAGAAAAGCAAAACAATCAAAGTCTCATTGAATTTGATTTAACTGAAATCAATCGAATTGATTCTGCTGGTTTTGCATTATTGTGTGATTTTCTACACGATTGCGAGCAGTTACCAAATAAAAAAGTGCGGTTGATAAACCCTCCAGAACAGCTATTAACCCTTGCTGATTTAGTGAATTTATCTCATTGGATTAGCACTTTTATCGACCATAATTAAAACGGAAATCCGAATGGAACTGCAAGAAATTGAACGTATTTTAAAAGAAAGCCTGAATGTAGATGAGGTTTATGCTCAAGGTGAAAATGCTCACTTTGGTGTGATTGTAGTAAGTGATGAAATCTCAGCACTTTCTAAATTAAAACAGCAACAAACCATCTACGCGCCATTAATGCCTTACTTTCAAACTGGCGAAATTCACGCTTTAACGATTAAAACCTATACCACTGCAAAGTGGAAAATGGATCGTCTATTACATCAAGCAAGCTAGGATTTTCTATGGAAAAATTTCGTGTTTATGGCGGGCAATCTCGCTTAAGTGGTACTGTGACCATCTCAGGTGCAAAAAATGCTGCACTTCCTATTCTTTTTGCTGCAATTTTGGCAACTGAGCCGGTTAAATTAACAAACGTACCAGAACTAAAAGATATTGATACAACCTTAAAAATCTTGCACAAACTTGGTGTGGTGGCAGAGCGTGATGCTGAAGGTGCTGTATTATTAGATTGTTCTAAAATTGATCACTTCGTTGCACCGTATGAATTAGTAAAAACCATGCGAGCCTCTATTTGGGCACTAGCACCGTTGGTGGCTCGTTTTAATCAAGGTCAAGTTTCTTTACCAGGTGGTTGTTCTATCGGTGCACGTCCGGTTGATCTTCACATTAGCGGCTTAGAAAAACTCGGTGCAACAATTGAGCTTGATGAAGGTTATGTTAAAGCGGTTGTTGCAGATCGTCTTGTAGGTACACGTATTGTGATGGAAAAAGTGAGTGTCGGTGCAACTTTATCTATCATGATGGCTGCAACACTTGCAAAAGGTACAACAATCATTGAAAACGCTGCTCGCGAGCCAGAAATTGTTGATACGGCAGATTTCCTCAACAAAATGGGGGCGAAAATTACAGGTGCCGGGACAGATCACATTGTCGTTGAAGGTGTTGACCGCTTAACAGGCTGCGAGCACAGCATTGTGCCAGATCGTATTGAAACCGGTACATTCTTAATTGCGGGTGCCATTTCTGGTGGTCGCGTGGTATGTCAAAATACCAAAGCAGATACCATGGATGCGGTGATTGATAAACTCCGTGAAGCAGGCGCAGAAGTTGAAGTGACTGAAGATAGCATTACATTGGATATGTATGGCAATCGTCCGAAAGCTGTCAATATTCGTACTGCACCACATCCAGGCTTCCCAACAGATATGCAAGCACAGTTCACCTTATTAAACATGGTGGCTGAAGGCACAAGTATCATTACTGAAACCATCTTTGAAAATCGCTTTATGCACATTCCAGAATTAATTCGTATGGGTGGTAAAGCTGAGATTGAAGGTAACACGACAGTTTGTCACGGTGTTGAGCATCTTTCTGGTGCAGAAGTGATGGCGACAGATTTACGCGCATCAATCAGTCTTGTGTTAGCAGGATGTATCGCAAGTGGTGAAACTATCGTAGATCGTATTTATCACATCGATCGTGGTTATGAGCACGTTGAGGATAAACTTCGTTGTTTAGGTGCGAAGATTGAACGTTTCTCTGAAAAGAGTGAAGAAGTTTAATTAAATTCTGATCAAAGAGCGGTCAATTTTGACCGCTTTTTTATTCTCTATTCATTATTTTTTTGAATAATCTCTCGCCCCAAAAATGGCCGTACCAATGCGTACCATCGTTGAGCCACATTTGATGGCACTTTGCATATCATCGGTCATTCCCATAGAAAGCGTATCAATTTGCTGATGAGGCAAGGCGACTTTAAGCTGCTCAAATAATTGTTTCATTTGGCTAAAGGCGGCTTCTTGTTCAGCAATATTATCTGTTGGTGCAGGAATCGCCATTAATCCACGTAAACATAAGTGCGGTAGATTTTCAATGTGTTTTGCCAACTCAATCATTTCACTCGGTTGAATACCTGATTTACTGGCTTCATCACTGATATTAATTTGAATTAAAACATTCAAAGGCGCTTTATTGGTAGGGCGTTGTTCATTTAAACGATCGGCAATTTTGGCACGTTCTAGCGTTTGCATCCAATCAAAATGTTCAGCGACAAGACGCGTTTTATTAGATTGTAATGGCCCAATAAAATGCCATTCAAGTTGAATATTCTGTGCTTCAAAATACTGAATTTTATCTACGCCTTCTTGAACGTAGTTCTCCCCAAATGCTTTTTGTCCGGCTTGATAGGCTTCTAAAATTGCTTCATTGGGTTTGGTTTTAGAAACTGCCAATAAAGTGACCGCACTTTCAGGACGATGTGCAAGTTGAGTAGATGTTTGGATTTGTTGATGAATGTTTTCGAGTGATTGTTGAATTGTCATCATTTCCTTCCTGAGCAATGTTAAGTTTTCTTATTCTACACCAACGTAATGATTTTTAGGAAAAAAGCTTCACTTTTTCGATTTTATGTTTGACAAACTTGCGCTTTTTCGGTATTTCTAAACATATCTTTTTTCAAGGTAAAAATACAATGAAAAATAACCGCACTTTCACTATTACCACCATTATTATGACCATTACGACAATTAATGGGGCGGGTTAGTGCGTAGCAAACAGGATCAGGAAAACCCGCATCAATCTAGTGCGGGTTTTTTAATATTTAAAAATCACAACATCTGAGGATATTATCATGCGCGTATTAAAATTTGGTGGCACTTCATTAGCCAACCCTGAGCGTTTCTCGCAAGCGGCTCAATTAATCGAAAAAGCTCATTTAGAAGAACAAGCAGCCGGTGTGTTATCCGCTCCTGCTAAAATCACCAATCATCTTGTTGCCCTCTCTGAAAAAGCTGCATTAAACCAACCAACCGATACCCACTTTGACGAAGCCATTGAAATTTTCTATAACATCATTAATGGTTTGTATGCTGAAAATAATAAATTTGATCTTGCCGCTATCAAAGCTATTATTGATGCAGAATTTACCCAAATTCAAGGTTTATTAGAAGAAATCCGCCAAGCTGGCAAAGTAGAAGATAAAGTGAAAGCAACCATCGACTGCCGTGGTGAAAAGTTATCGATTGCCATGATGAAAGCCTGGTTTGAAGCACGTGGATACAATGTTCACATTGTAGATCCAGTTAAGCAATTATTAGCACAAGGCGGCTACTTAGAATCTTCAGTTGATATTGCAGAATCTACAAAACGCGTTGATGCGAAAAGTATCGGAAAAGATAAAGTTGTCTTAATGGCAGGTTTTACCGCTTGCAATGACAAAGGTGAATTAGTGTTATTAGGGCGTAATGGTTCTGATTATTCAGCCGCTTGTTTAGCGGCTTGTTTAGACGCATCTGTTTGCGAAATCTGGACTGATGTAGACGGCGTTTATACTTGTGATCCACGTTTAGTACCAGATGCACGTTTATTACCAAGCCTTTCTTATCGTGAAGCAATGGAACTTTCTTATTTTGGTGCGAAAGTGATCCATCCGCGTACAATTGGTCCATTATTACCAAAACAAATTCCATGTGTAATTAAAAATACGGGTAACTCATCTGCGCCAGGTTCTGTAATTGATGGTCATGTAAAATCTGAAGGTTTACAAGTGAAAGGGATTACTAACCTTGATAACGTGGCGATGTTTAACGTTTCAGGACCTGGTATGCAAGGTATGGTGGGAATGGCCGCTCGCGTTTTCTCTGCGATGTCAAAAGCTGGTATTTCGGTGATTTTAATCACTCAATCTTCTTCTGAATACAGTATTAGTTTCTGTGTGCCAGTAAAATCAGCAGATGCTGCGAAAGCGATTTTAGAACAAGAATTTGCGACAGAATTAAAAGCCCATGACTTAGAACCAATTGAAGTGGCAAAAGATCTTTCTATTATCTCTGTTGTGGGCGATGGTATGAAACAAGCTAAGGGTATTGCTGCTCGTTTCTTCTCTGCATTGGCTCAAGCGAATATTAGCTTAGTAGCAATTGCACAAGGTTCTTCTGAACGTTCAATTTCAGCAGTAGTGGCGCAAAATAAAGCGATTGAAGCTGTGAAAGCGACTCACCAAGCCCTTTTTAATAATAAGAAAGTCGTCGATATGTTTCTAGTCGGCGTCGGTGGTGTAGGCGGTGAATTGATTGAACAAATCAAACAACAAAAAGAGTACCTTGCAAAGAAGGATATTGAAATCCGTGTTTGTGCCTTAGCGAATTCAACAAAAATGCTTTTGGATGAAAACGGGTTGAATTTAGATAATTGGAAAGCAGACCTTGAAAATGCAACCCAACCTTCTGATTTTGATGTGTTGTTATCTTTCATTAAATTACATCACGTGGTGAACCCAGTCTTTGTTGATTGTACAACAGCTGAATCGGTCGCAGGACTTTATGCGCGTGCGTTAAAAGAAGGCTTCCACGTGGTAACCCCAAACAAAAAAGCGAATACCCGTGAATTAGCCTATTACCATGAATTACGTCACAATGCCCAAGCGAGTCAACATAAATTCTTGTATGAAACCAACGTAGGCGCAGGTTTACCTGTTATCGAAAACTTACAGAATTTATTGGCAGCGGGAGATGAACTTGAGTATTTTGAGGGTATTTTATCTGGCTCGCTTTCTTTCATCTTCGGTAAATTAGAAGAAGGACTTTCTCTTTCTGAAGTGACCGCACTTGCTCGAGAAAAAGGCTTTACAGAGCCCGATCCTCGAGATGATTTATCGGGTCAAGATGTGGCACGTAAATTGCTTATTTTAGCGCGTGAAGCAGGTCTAGAACTTGAGCTTTCCGATGTGGAAGTGGAAGGCGTGTTACCGAAAGGCTTCTCTGAAGGCAAATCAGCCGATGAATTTATGGCGATGTTGCCACAATTAGATGCGGAATTTAAAGCGCGTGTTGAAGCTGCGAAAGCAGAAGGCAAAGTATTGCGTTACGTAGGCCAAATTAAAGATGGCCATTGCAAAGTGTCAATCATTGCAGTGGATCAAAATAATCCATTGTATAAGGTGAAAGACGGTGAAAATGCCCTTGCATTCTATACGCGTTATTATCAACCAATTCCGTTGCTATTACGTGGCTACGGTGCGGGTAATGCCGTGACTGCAGCAGGCATCTTTGCGGATATTTTAAGAACATTACACCACTAAAAAGGACTTAACATGTTAAGAATTTATGCTCCAGCATCGAGTGCAAATATTAGTGTAGGGTTTGACACATTAGGCGCAGCCATTTCACCGATTGATGGTTCATTATTAGGTGATGTCGTACAGATTGAGTCTATTCTAAGTGGTTTCGAGCTCGAAAGTGCGGGCTATTTTGTGCGTAAATTGCCAAAAGAGCCGCAAAAAAATATCGTGTATCAGGCCTATGTGCTGTTTAGTGAGCAATTAAAATTACGCAATGTGAGAGTCAAACCATTGCGTTTGACCCTTGAGAAAAATATGCCGATTGGTTCGGGATTAGGCTCAAGTGCCTGTTCTATTGTGGCTGCATTAGTGGCATTAAATAAATTCCACGATGAAGCATTTTCAAAAATGGAATTGTTAGAAATGATGGGCGAGTTAGAAGGTCGTATTTCTGGTTCTATCCATTATGATAATGTGGCACCTTGTTACTTAGGCGGAGTGCAATTTATGGTACAATCCCTCGGTAACATTTGCCAAAAACTGCCATTTTTTGATAATTGGTATTGGGTCTTAGCTTACCCAGGCATTGAGGTTTCAACCGCTGAAGCACGTGCAATTTTACCAAAAAGCTACACACGTCAAGATGTGATTTCTCATGGTCGGCATTTAGGTGGCTTTGTGCACGCATGTCACACTCATCAAGAAAACCTTGCCGCGATGATGATGAAAGATGTGATTGCGGAACCTTATCGAGAGGCTTTATTACCAAACTTCGCAGAAGTGAAACAAGCTACTCGTGATTTAGGTGCATTAGCGACGGGGATTTCAGGCTCTGGCCCAACGATGTTCTCCATTGCACCTGATTTGCAAACCGCAACAAAACTCGCGACTTATTTAGAAAATTATTATTTACAAAACAATGAAGGCTTTGTGCATGTTTGTAAGGTCGATAATGATGGCGCGAGAGAGCTCGGTTAAACAATAAATCGCTTTTATCCCCTCTTTTATAAGAGGGGAATAACATTTTATTAAAACTCTATAATTAACGGATATACAATGAATTTGTACAATATCAAACACCCTGAAGAACAAGTGAATTTTGCGCAAGCAGTACGTCAAGGACTTGGCAAAGATCAAGGTTTGTTCTTTCCTGAAACGATCCCCGCTTTAACCAATATTGATGAGTTATTAGCCTTACCATTGGTTGAACGTAGCCAAAAAATTCTTGGCGCCTTAATCGGTGAAGAATTGCCGAAAGCCACTTTGGATGCGATGGTGAAAAATGCGTTCACCTTTATGGCACCATTAGAAAAAGTGGAAGACAATATTTATGCCCTTGAATTATTTCATGGTCCAACCTTAGCGTTTAAAGACTTTGGTGGTCGTTTTATGGCACAAGCACTCGCAGCAGTACGTGGTGATGGCAAAATTACTATTTTAACAGCCACTTCGGGCGATACTGGTGCGGCAGTTGCGCATGCATTTTACGGGTTGGAAAACATCAATGTCGTGATTTTATATCCGAAAGGCAAAATCAGCCCATTACAAGAAAAACTATTCTGTACTTTAGGTGGGAATATCCGCACTGTTGCGATTAATGGCGATTTCGATGCGTGCCAAGCGTTAGTGAAGCAAGCATTTGATGATGAAGAACTGCGTCAGGCGATTGGTCTAAATTCAGCAAACTCCATTAATATTAGCCGTTTATTGGCGCAAGTTTGTTATTACTTTGAAGCGGTCTCGCAGTTACCAAAAGAAAAACGTGATAATGTCGTAGTTTCTGTACCAAGTGGTAACTTTGGTAATTTAACCGCAGGTTTAATTGCAAAAACATTAGGTTTACCAATTAAACACTTTATTGCATCAACCAATGCGAATGATACCGTGCCACGTTATTTAGAATCAGGTAACTGGGCACCTAAAGCGACTGTAGCCACGCTTTCTAATGCGATGGATGTCAGTCGTCCGAACAACTGGCCGCGTGTAGAAGAACTATTCAAACGCAATGGCTGGAATTTAAGTGATTTAGGTTCAGGTATGTTAAGCGATGGCGAAACAGAAGAAACCTTAAAAGCGATGTATGCAAAAGGTTATTTATGTGAGCCACACGGCGCGATCGCCTATCAAGTATTGAAAGACCAACTTAAAGCGGATGAAACCGGTATTTTCTTATGTACGGCACATCCTGCGAAATTTAAAGAGTCTGTAGAGCGTATTCTTTCGCTCGATCTTCCATTGCCAGAAGCGTTAGATAAACATAATAAATTGCCATTACTTTCTGATGAAATGGATGACGATTTTGCACAATTACGTGCATATTTGTTGAAATAATAAAAAAGTGCGGTTGATTTTGATCTGACCGCACTTTTGTTTTGTTACTCAAAAGGGCGGGATAAACGCCCTTTGTTTTTTGGGGTACGTTGGCGTGCGGTGGATTTCCTTTTATAATGCAATCAAACTTGCGTGTTTATTCATTATTTTTATGACAACTTTTATTGCCTACGCCAATATTCAACAATCTTTCCCTTTTGATGAAATTCCTAGGGAATTAGTCCCTGAGAATTTGCATACGGAACCAAAGGGAAATTCTCGGATAACGCAACGATATCAATGCCGTCGATTGGCGCATTTTTTACTTTGGCAGTTGTTAAAAACAGCGGGAAAATCAACCGCACTTTTAGGGCGAATTTATCGTACACAAAGTGATAGACCACAATTTCCCGTCGAGAATATTGATTTTAATATTAGTCACTCTGGTGATTGGGTTGCTGTATTGCTGCATATTAATGAATCAGAAAAAAGTGCGGTCGGTATTGATATTGAATTTTCGAAAAAACGGAATTTTTCTGCGCTCATGGCGCATTTTGCTCCACAAGCAGAACAAGAATGGTTTGTTAAACAGCCTGATGCAGACCTGGCCTTTTATCGTTGTTGGTGTTTGCGTGAAGCTGTGTTGAAATCACAAGGCGTAGGAATAGTGAAGTTATCAAGTGTGACGCATTTGCCAGAACAACTGCAGATCTTTTCAGATTATTGTCCGAAAGGTAAGTTGATTTTTACAGATGAATTGCCTTTTTACTTTGCGGCATTTATAAATCAGTCAAAAATTCAACCGCACTTTTATCAGTGGGATGGAAAAAAATTACTCGAAAAAAATATAAAAAAATCCTTGATTTACCAAGTAAATGAATAAAAGAAAATCCTTGAAAATATTCAAGGTTTTTTTATTTTATAAAACTTGATTAGACACTTGTATTTTCATAGACTAACCCCATTTATTTCGATAAACTCATTAAAATTTTTAGACAAATGGAGAACGTAATGTCGCAAAACGGTCCAGATCAAGATCCTTGGGGTAAACCGGGACAGAGCAGCGGTCCAAAACAGTCAGATAATTCATCAGATAAGCAAAATGAAAATGGCTGGGGCTCGCGAGACAATAAAAATCAGGAGCAATCACCACCAGATATTGAAGAAATATTCAATAATCTGTTGAAAAAATTAGGTGGAGGTAATAAAAAAGGCGGTTCAAATAATACTTCGCCGAATATCCCTTCATTCAATTTAGGTAAAATTTTACCGATCGCCGCGGTGATCGGGGGAATTATTTGGGGGGCAAGCGGTTTTTACACCATTAAAGAAGCGGAACGTGGTGTGACGTTACGTTTTGGTGAGTTTCATTCTATCGTTCAACCAGGTTTAAACTGGAAGCCAACCTTTGTTGATAAAGTGATTCCAGTGAATGTAGAACAAGTTCGTGAGCTTAAAACGCAAGGTGCGATGTTAACTAAAGATGAAAACATGGTTAAAGTAGAAATGACCGTACAATATCGTGTGCAAAATCCTGAAAAATACTTGTTTAGCGTGAGCAATGCGGATAATAGTCTCGGACAAGCGACGGACAGTGCACTTCGTTATGTGATTGGTCATATGACCATGAATGATGTGTTGACAACGGGTCGAGCAGTGGTGCGTGAAAAAACGTGGAAAGCGTTAAATGATATTGTTAAACCTTATGATATGGGCCTTGAGGTCATTGACGTGAACTTCCAATCCGCACGTCCACCAGAAGAAGTAAAAGATGCTTTCGATGATGCGATTAAAGCGCAGGAAGACGAACAACGTTACATTCGTGAAGCAGAAGCTTATGCTCGTGAGAAAGAGCCAATTGCTCGCGGTGACGCACAGCGTATTATCGAAGAAGCTACTGCTTACAAAGATCGTGTTGTGCTTGATGCGCAAGGGGAAGTGGAACGTTTACAACGTCTTTTACCTGAATTTAAAGCTGCGCCTGATTTGTTAAAAGAGCGTCTTTATATTCAAACCATGGAAAAAGTCATGGCAAATACGCCGAAAGTCATGTTAGATGCAAATAATGGTAACAATTTAACCGTATTACCATTAGAACAATTAATGGGTAAAAAAGCGGCTCAACCGACTACTACAACACCTGAAAGTGCGGTCAGTTCTGCACCTGTTTCAACACAGGAACGTCGTGTAGAAACGCAAACGACTCAACCAGTTCAATCAAATGAAGGCATTCGCCAAGGGAGATTTAACTAATGCGTAAATTTTTACTTCCGATTATTGTGGTGATTGCTGTGGTGCTATATTCCAGCGTCGTGGTTGTAACTGAGGGCTCGCGTGGCATCATGTTGCGTTTTAACAAAGTACAACGTGATGCAGAAAACAAAGTTGTGGTGTATGAGCCAGGTTTGCATTTCAAATTGCCTTTCATTGATAGCATTAAAGTGCTTGATGCGCGTATTCGTACCCTTGATGGTTCAGCTACTCGTTTTGTGACAGTTGAGAAAAAAGACTTATTGGTGGATTCCTATGTAAAATGGAAAATCAGCGATTTTGGTCGTTTCTATACTGCAACGGGTGGTGGCGATTATAACCAAGCTTCAAGCTTATTAAGCCGTAAAGTGAATGACCGTCTGCGTTCAGAAATAGGTACTCGTACAATTAAAGATATCGTTTCAGGTACGCGTGGTGAATTAATGGCGGGGGCGAAAAAAGCGTTAAATTCAGGGCAGGATAGTACCTCTGAATTAGGGATTGAAGTCGTCGATGTTCGCGTAAAACAAATCAATTTACCGGATGAAGTTTCTTCTTCGATTTACCAACGTATGCGTGCAGAACGTGATGCGGTTGCCCGTGAACACCGTTCTCAAGGTAAAGAAAAAGCGGCCTTCATTCAAGCGGATGTGGATCGTAAAGTCACCTTGATCTTAGCGAATGCAAACAAAACTGCACAAGAATTACGTGGTAATGGTGATGCAGCAGCGGCAAAATTATATTCTCAAGCCTTTGCTCAAGAACCACAGTTTTATAGCTTTATTCGTAGCTTAAAAGCCTATGAAAGCAGCTTCGAAGGTTCAGGTAATATGATGATCTTGAAACCTGACAGTGATTTCTTCCGCTTTATGCAGGCGCCAAAGAAATAAACAAAAGATAATGAAAAGTAAAGTGCGGTTAGAAATAACCGCATTTTTTATTGCTAAATTCTAAAAGAAATTAGCCCTCTATAAAGTAAAAATATCTTAAATGCAATCAATCAAATCTATAGCCAAAGCAGATCAAATCCACATAAAAAATAAGTCAATTTTTTGGCATAATTACCTAACTTTAAACTTTACCTTTTTTATGTTTTATTGATCGTTTGGAGGATTAGATGAAAAAACTGATTATTGGCGGTGCAGCCATTGCTATCTTAGGTTATTTTGGCGTTGTGGGGTATTTACATCAATTTGATAAAGAGAACGCGACCCAACTTTTAATGGAAAATCGCTATACGGGCGAACAAGAAAAAGTGGCAAAAGCATTGTTTGATAACAGCTGCCAATATTGTCATAGTCCAAACACGCCACTTCCATTTTATTCAAAATTTCCGATTGTGGGGGATGAAATGCAATCGGATATTCAGCGTGGCCTTCGTGCTTTCCGTCTAGATCGTTTAGTTGAAGGCTTAAAAGATCCGAGCAAATTATCCCAAGCTGATTTAGCAAAGCTACAGCGAGTGCTTGAAAATAATGAAATGCCAATTGCTAAATTCAGACATCTTCACTGGGGAAGCAAACCAGATGAGCAAGAAAAAGTGGCGTTGCTTAACTGGATTCGTGAAGCACGTAAAATGTCTTTACCAAAAGAAACACCCAATGTTGATGCCGATCGTTTAGTGCAACCGATTCCAGACAGTATTGCGAAAGATGAAGCAAAAGTTGCGTTAGGCCATGATCTTTTCTTTGATGGTCGTTTATCAGGCGATGGTTCTATTCAATGTCATACTTGTCACCAATTAGATAAAGGTGGGGTGGATAGACTTGATACTTCAACAGGGATTGAAGGTAAAAAAGGTCCGATTAACGCACCAACTGTATTCAATGCCGCATTCAACTTTGTACAATTCTGGGATGGCCGTGCGGCAGATTTAGCGGATCAAGCAAAAGGTCCTCCAACAAATCCGGTAGAAATGGGATCGCACTCTTGGGATGACATCGTGGCACGTTTTGAAATGGATGAAGAGTTCAAAAAAGCATTCTTAAAAGAATATCCACAAGTGACGAAAGAAACCTTAACTCATGCGATTGGTGAATATGAAAAAACATTAATTACGCCAAATAGTGATTTTGACCGTTATTTGAAAGGGGATAAAACAGCTTTGACTGAGCAACAAGTTCATGGTTATGAGTTATTCAAACAACATAAATGCGATACTTGCCATACTGGTGTAGCAATGGGCGGACAATCTTATGAATACATGGGACTCTACGGCGATTACTTTAAAGATCGTGGTATGCCATTAACTGATGCCGATGAAGGTCGATTTGCTCAAACTAAAGATCCATTCGATATGCATCGTTTCAAAGTACCAACCTTACGTAACGTCGCACTTACTGCACCATATTTCCATGATGCGTCAGCAAAAGACTTAAAAGATGCTGTTATTGCAATGTTGAAATACCAAAGCAACGTGCAACAGCCTGCTCAAAAAGATGTTGAAGATATTACCTCTTTCTTAGAAAGTTTAACAGGTGAATTTAAAGGTGAAAAATTAAAATAATCCTTTGAGTTATAAATAGAAACGACTGCAAATGCGGTCGTTTTTTATGAGCGTTGTTTAGCAAAGAGGAGGAAATTCAATAATATAAGCTTATCTTATTTTAGACTAAGTATTCTACGGGAGTAGGACATCAAGTAATTCGGGATAAGCAGCCGCTGAATAGAGATCTTAACTGTAAAATTTACGGGGTTTTACAGTGTTTTTCACTTAAAAGAGATCTGTATAAGTTTGTAGGAGATTACAGTATATTGATTTATAAAGTGTTTTTATCTTTTACGTGATAGTTAATAAGAAATTTTAATTTTATTTTTAATGATTGGCGGCATCGCCACTAAGATAAATAATTTATAAATGAAAGTGTAAAAAAATGGAAATTTAACCGCCACTTTATCGCCACTTAAGAAAGAAGTGGTGGGTCGTGAAGGATTCGAACCTTCGACCAACGGATTAAAAGTCCGCTGCTCTACCGACTGAGCTAACGACCCAACTAGATGATTTTAAAGTAAATTTTAAAATCTTTTGATTGGTGTTTAAATGGTGCCCGAAGCCAGACTTGAACTGGCACGCCTCGAAAGGCGAGGGATTTTAAATCCCTTGTGTCTACCGATTCCACCACTCGGGCATTGAGTGATTAACTAACTACGTGGTTATGGAGGCGTGTCCCGGAGTCGAACCGAGCTACATGGATTTGCAATCCAGTGCATAACCGCTTTGCTAACACGCCGTTAGTTTGGAGCGGGAAACGAGGCTCGAACTCGCGACCCCGACCTTGGCAAGGTCGTGCTCTACCAACTGAGCTATTCCCGCATACGCTGTTAGTGCGGTGCATTTTACGGGAATTTGAAATTCTGTCAATCGAAGATCTGAAAAAAAAATTCAAATGTTGAAAAAATCTTCGTTTCGGTTGAAATTACAGCAAAATTTAACACAAGAATATAATTTTCACAGAGTTTTCAATTTCTACTTTTATCGTGAGTGGCTTTATGACAAAATTGGAACGTTTTGCTCGCCATTAAATAAAGAAAAGTGCGGTCAAGTTTTTGCATGTTTTAGAGGTAAATTATGACACAACAATATTCTATCGATACATTATTAGCCCAAGCGGGGAATCGCAGTGATGAACGCACTGGTGCGGTTTCAACGCCAATTTATCTTTCAACGGCCTATGGTCATCATGGGATTGGCGAAAGTACTGGGTTTGATTATACCCGCACGAAAAACCCAACGCGTAGTGTTTTGGAAGATACCGTAGCAAAATTAGAAAATGGTGATCGTGGTTTTGCCTTTTCCTCCGGCATGGCGGCAATTCAAGTGTTGATGAACCTATTTAAAGGTCCTGATGAATGGATTGTGTCAAGTGATGTATATGGTGGAACTTATCGCTTATTAGATTTTGCCTATAAAAATAACAACAGCGTGAAACCCGTTTATGTGAATACTGCTTCTTTAACTGAAATTGAAGCCGCTATTACAGCGAATACAAAAGCAATTTTTATTGAAACCCCATCAAATCCATTAATGGAAGAGTGTGATGTGGCAGAAATTGCGAAGTTAGCGAAAAAACACAACTTGTTAATGATTGTGGATAATACCTTCTTAACTCCAGTGCTATCTCGTCCATTAGATTTAGGCGCAGATATTGTCATTCATAGCGGTACAAAATATATTGCGGGTCATAATGATAGTTTAGTGGGCTTGATTATTGCAAAAGGGCAAGAACTTTGTGATCGTATCGCCTATATTCAAAATGGTGCAGGTGCTGTACTTTCGCCATTCGATTCTTGGTTAACCGTGCGTGGTATGAAAACTCTTTCATTACGTATGAAACGCCATCAAGACAATGCGAAGGCGATTGCGGAATTTTTACGCGAACAACCACAAATTGATAGTGTGTTATATCCAAACAAAGGCGGTATGCTGTCTTTCCGTTTGAAAGATGAAAATTGGGTGAATACGTTCTTAAAATCAATCAAGTTGATTACCTTTGCGGAAAGCTTAGGCGGTACAGAAAGTTTTATTACTTATCCTGCGACCCAAACTCATATGGATATTCCTGAAGCAGAACGTGTCGCCCGTGGTATTACAAACACATTGTTGCGTTTTTCTGTTGGTTTAGAAGATGTGGAAGACATCAAGGCTGATTTATTACAGGCATTTGCACAGCTTAAATAGTTAGTTTTTATCAATCGAACTAATCTGTGCAATTCTATATACCTTGTGCTATTATGCACGGCATCAATTAATGTTAGGTGTTAATTAATCAACATCTTATTAGATAAGGAAATAAAAATGAGCGAAGTATTACATATTACTGATGCAGATTTCGAAACTGCGGTTGTGCAATCAGATATCCCTGTATTAGTGGATTTTTGGGCACCTTGGTGTGGTCCTTGCAAAATGATTGCGCCAATTTTAGATGAAATCGCACCTGAATTCGCAGGTAAAGCAAAAATCGTTAAAATCAACGTAGATGATAACCAATTAGTGGCAGGTCAATTTGGTGTACGTAGTATCCCAACTTTACTACTTTTCAAAAATGGCCAACTTGTTGCAACACAAGTCGGTGCGTTACCAAAAAATCAATTAGCGGCGTTTATTAATCAACACCTATAATTGAGTTATTAAACATAAAAGAGCGGTCAAAAATTTTGATGTTTTGGCCGTTCTTATTTTTTCTCTCGCCAATAAGTGGCAAAACGAGGTTTTCCGGAGTTGGTTAATCCACGATATTTGTAGGTAATCGTGCTGCCAATAGGTGGTGGATTTTCACGCTCATTCAGATTAAATCCTGAACCGATTTTGAATTTTCCACGATGATTTTCACAGGTGAGTGAACCGAGTATATTTTCAAATTGTCCTTTTCCTTTATGATGCTCAACCACCATACATTCTTCATCATAAGCGGTTTTAAGCTTCAAAATTTGTGTACTGCGTTTCCGTTCGTAAGGGGCGTTAGGATTACGTAACACAACCCCTTCACCTTTTTTTGCTTCTACTTCATGTAAATAGTTGAATAAGTGCGTTTTATCTTGGATTGGAATTTGTGGAATAATCTTGATATAAGACGTAGGGTTGTTTTTCAAATAATCTTCTAAGGTTTTGAGACGTTCAAAGAGGTTGCCTGAGGCATTCGGTACATCAAAAACATAAAGTGTTAATTTTGCCCAATTATCACCTTTAAAGGATTTCGTAATAGAAGCAATTTCTTCAAATTGATTACGTTCACTAAATAGCTCACCATCAATGGCAAAAGGTGGAAATTGAGCGGTAAAATAGGCGGGTGCGGGTAAGGGTAATCCTTGACGGCTTAATAGCGCTTTGCCATCCCAATAACCTCGTATCCCATCTAATTTTTCTGACATTACCCAACCTTGAATATCTTGGTTCTCATAGGTGCTTAATAGCATTAAATCACTATCATTTGCCCAAGTTATCAGACTGAATAGCATACAAAGTAATAAATAAACTACTCGCATAATCTCTCCTTTTAAATTGTTTGAGTTTAAAAAGTGCGGTCATTTTTTACAGCGTTTTTAATTGAATTTGTGATTCGTATCGCAAAATAATGAGAAGTAAGCTGGAAAATAGAGAGATAAGAAAGAGCGCTAGATTATTTGAAATGAACGCTATACAATGCCAACACTATCTCGAATTTTAATTTTTAAGGAGAATAAAATGTATTTTGATCAAATTAAAGCGGAGCTTGTGGAAGCACAAGATGTATTAAATAAGTTTGTTTCAGATGATAACAATATCAAACTCATTGAAAAAGCAGCTAAATTGTTAGCCGAAAGCTTTAAAAATGGCGGGAAAGTATTATCTTGCGGTAATGGTGGTTCTCACTGTGATGCTATGCACTTCGCAGAAGAACTAACTGGTCGTTATCGTGAAAATCGTCCGGGTTATCCTGCAATTGCGATTTCTGATGTAAGTCATTTAAGCTGTGTAAGTAATGACTTTGGCTATGAATATGTATTCTCTCGCTTTGTTGAAGCAGTGGGTAAAGAAGGCGATGTTTTATTCGGGTTATCGACATCAGGCAATTCTAAAAATATCTTAAATGCAATTGAAGCGGCGAAAGCAAAAGGCATGAAAGTGATTGCGATGACAGGTAAAGATGGCGGTAAAATGGCAGGCCTAGCGGATGTTGAAATTCGTGTGCCACACTTTGGTTATGCAGATCGTATTCAAGAAATCCACATCAAAGTGATCCATATTTTAATGATGTTAGTTGAATTTGAAATGGCGAAAGAGGCTTAATACACGACAAGCGCGGTTAAAATTCAATGATTTAAAGATCCCAAAAAGTTTTTTGGGATTTTTTATAAAAAATGCTTGCATAAATAATCACTAAAAAGTAATATTTATTCAATCTTACGAATCAATCAAGGATAGCAGTAAACTTAAAATGGCGATTAGTGTTAAAAATTTGAATTTCTTTTACGGTTCATCACAGGCATTGTTTGATATCAATCTTGATGCACAAGAAGGCGATACCGTGGTGTTACTCGGACCAAGTGGGGCAGGGAAAAGTACGTTAATCCGTACATTAAATTTATTAGAAGTGCCAACTTCTGGCGAATTGCATATTGCGAATAACCATTTTGATTTGTCTCAGGCGAATAATAATCCGAAAGCTATTCGTCAACTTCGTCAAGATGTGGGCATGGTATTTCAGCAATACAATCTTTGGCCACATTTAACCGTGATTGAAAACCTAATTGAAGCGCCGAAAAAAGTGTTAGGTATTAGCGAGGAAGAAGCGAAAAAAGATGCATTAGAACTTTTAAAACGTTTACGTTTGGAAGAGCATGCCGATCGTTTCCCGCTTCACTTATCTGGCGGTCAGCAACAACGTGTTGCCATTGCTCGAGCATTAATGATGAAACCGCAAGTGTTGTTGTTTGATGAGCCAACGGCTGCACTAGATCCAGAGATTACAGCTCAAGTTGTTGATATCATTAAAGAACTTCAACAAACAGGCATTACTCAAGTAATTGTAACCCACGAAGTGAATGTGGCACAAAAAGTGGCGACAAAGGTCGTTTATATGGAACAAGGTAAGATTATTGAAATGGGCAGTGCAGATTGCTTTGATAATCCAAAAACCGAACAATTTAAACAATATCTTTCACACTCAGAATAAGGAAACACAACATGAAAAAATTACTTTTAACCGTAATGTTAATGGGCTCAGCTTTTGCTGCGAATGCACAAGAAATCACTTTCGCGATGGAACCAAGCTATCCGCCATTTGAAACAACGAATGAAAAAGGCGAAATCATCGGTTTTGATGTGGATGTAGCGAATGCAATTTGTAAGGAAATTCAAGCAACTTGTCACTTTAAAAGCCAAGCATTTGATGCGTTAATTCCAGGCTTAAAATCTAAACGTTTTGATGCTTCAATTTCTGCGATTGATATTACGGATGCTCGTGCAAAACAAGTGGCATTCTCTAATGCTTACTATGATAGTTCAGCAAGCTATGTAGGGTTAAAAGGTAAAGCAGATTTATCTTCAGCAAAAACTGTTGGTGTTCAAAACGGAACAACATTCCAACAATATACTGCAGCAGAAAGCAAACAATATAATGCGAAAGCTTATGCTAGCCTTCAAGATGCGATCTTAGACTTAAAAAATGGTCGTATTGATATTATCTTTGGTGATACAGCGGTGCTAGCAGATATGATTTCAAAAGAAGCTGAAATTCAATTTGTAGGTGACAAAGTAACAGACAAAAAATATTTCGGTAATGGTTTAGGTATCGCGGTAAATAAATCAAGCAAAGAATTGCTTGAAAGCTTGAACAAAGGTTTGGAAGCGGTGAAAGCAAACGGCGAATACCAAAAAATCTATGATAAATGGATGACTAAATAATCTATGTTTTATGATTATCTTACATTAATTGGACACGCAGCCCTAATGACTTTAGGGCTTGCTATTTGCTCTCTGATTGTCGGTTTATTACTCAGCATTGTTTTTACCGCCTTAGAAGCCAATAAGTATGTATTTATTGCAAAGCCAACGGCGATTATCATTGCTTTATTACGTGGTTTGCCAGAAATCTTAGTCGTATTACTGATTTATTTTGGGTCAACTCAAGTCGTGGAAATGCTGACGGGTGAGTATATCGAATTCAGCGCCTTTGATTGTGGTGTATTTGCATTGTCTTTGATTTTTGCCTCTTATGCTTCACAAACTTTGCGTGGTGCGATTCAAGCTATTCCAAAAGGGCAGTGGGAATCAGGTGCAGCTTTAGGATTAAGCCGTCCTTATACCTTCATTAATTTAATCATGCCACAAGTATGGCGACATGCTTTACCGGGCTTAAGCAATCAATGGTTAGTCTTATTAAAAGATACAGCGTTGGTATCATTAATTGGTGTCGATGATTTAATGCGTCAAGCAGGATACATCAATACCAATACACATGAGCCTTTCACTTGGTATGGCATTGCAGCCTTGATTTATTTAGTGATTACGTTGATCAGCCAAGCGGGGATTCGCAAATTAGAATTACGTTTCACTCGATTTGAACGGGGAGTCGAATAATGTTTCAAGAGTATTTAGCTGTTATTGCTCAAGGTATTCCGACTAGCCTGTTGCTTACGGTTGTCGCATTGTTTATTGCCTTTTTCCTCGCATTGGGCTTAACCTTCTTGCTTTCTATTGGCAATAAATTGGTGAAAAGTGCGGTCAATTTGTTCCTTGTTTTATTTACAGGTACCCCACTTTTAGTGCAATTTTTCTTAATTTATGCCGGTCCTGGTCAATTCCAATGGTTGGTGGACAGCCCATTATGGGGATTATTCTCCAACGCATGGTTCTGTGCAGCATTAGCTTTGGCTTTGAATAGTGCGGCTTATTCAACCCAATTATTCCACGGAGCAGTAAAAGCGATCTCTAAAGGTCAATGGGAAAGCTGTGCGGCATTAGGATTAAGTCGTATGCAGACTTTAAAAATCCTCATTCCTTATGCGTTAAAACGCGCACTTCCTTCTTATACCAATGAAATTATTTTGGTATTTAAAGGTACAGCATTAGCTTCTACCATTACGATCATGGATATCATGGGATACGCACGCCAACTTTATGGTACTGAATATGATGCGCTCACTATCTACGGTATTGCAGGCGGTATTTACCTCATCATTACTGGTATCGCCACTTTATTACTCCGTCAGTTAGAAAATAAAGTGTTGTCATTCGAACGTATTGATACCGCAAAAGCATAAAGTGCGGTCAAAAATAGAAACAAATCGGGCAGTTTAAAAATTGCCCGATTTTTATTATAAATTCGAAGTGAATTTATTTTTCAGGCTTATAATATAAAGTGCTGAGGAGAATATTATGAAACCTATTTGTGTCGTCTTAACGGGTGCTGGAATTAGTGCTGAAAGTGGTATTCCTACTTTTAGAGCAGAAGATGGCTTATGGGCTGGGCATAAAGTGGAGGAAGTTTGTACGCCTGAAGCCTTGCAAAAGAACCGAGCGAAAGTGCTCGATTTCTATAACCAACGCCGTAAAAATGCGGCAGCAGCTAAGCCCAATGCAGCGCATCTCGCCTTAGTTGAACTAGAAAAAGCCTATGATGTGAGAATTATCACGCAAAATGTGGATGATTTACATGAACGCGCAGGAAGTTCAAATGTTTTACATTTGCATGGAGAATTGAATAAAGCTCGTAGTAGTTTTGATGAAAGCTATGTTGTGGATTGTTTTGGCGATCAGAAATTAGAAGATAAAGATCTAAATGGACACCCAATGCGCCCTTACATCGTCTTTTTTGGCGAAATGGTGCTGATGTTAGAACGTGCTGTGGATATTGTTGAACAAGCGGATGTGGTATTAGTGATTGGCACTTCTTTGCAAGTATATCCAGCCAATGGCTTGGTCAATGAAGCCCCAAGCAAAGCGCCAATTTACTTGATCGATCCAAATCCCAATACAGGTTTTGTTCGTAAGCAAGTGATTGCCATAAAAGAAAAAGCAGGCGAGGGGGTGCCGAAGGTGGTGGCAGAGTTATTAGAGAACATCAAAAATACATAGAAAAACGACCGCACTTTTTAAACAAATAGCGAATTTAGTCGCTATTTATCATTACTTCTCTTGTTTCTGCTTAAGCATATATAATAAGCCTAATAATGGTATAGCCTTGAGTCAGATATTCTTTTAAACGTGCAGTTGCCCAACGGCGGAAACTAATGCCTTGTTTAGATTTTACTCTATAACCAACAGAGATAATCATATCTAAATCATAATGCTCAATTTCACGATTGACTTGGCGTTTACCTTCTTGGCGAACTATCCGGAATTTCCGGATAGTTGATTCTTTCTCTAGTTCTTCGTCATCAAATATATTGGTAATGTGCTCATTGATGGTGCGAATATCCTTACCAAATAACATGGACATCTGCGCTTGGGAAAGCCAAACGGTGTCATTTTCAAATCTTACTTCTACTTGCGTTGTGCCATCTTGAGCTTGGTAAATTTCAATTGGGTTTTGGTTATTCATGTTCTTTTCCTTAATAATTTACATGTATATATAAACAGATAAATATACATATTGCAATACAGGTAATTGAAATGAAACTAGCGTTTTCTTCAACGACACGACGGATTGGGTTCTGATTAAAGTGCGGTCAAAATTCTTATCGTTTTTTGACCGCACTTTTTATTCTCCTGTCAGCCAGCTTGCGAGCAAAATAACGAGGGTGAAAATAGCGAACCAGATAAGGTGAAGTTTAGTGCTTTTTCGATTGATTTCGGCATTTTGCTGGCATCGTTCTTCGAGTTTTTGTTTATAAATTTCAAGATCTTCTACTTTAAAAGAAAACCCACAATTTGGACAAAATTGAGCGGATGCGCTGATTTTTTTACGACATTCAGGGCAGCGAGTAAGAGCCATTGATGATCCTTTTTTAATTATTTGAATTTATGAGCTTATTGTAAGTGAAAAAAGTGTAATGATAAACGTGACATGGATCACAAAATTGAAACAATGTAAAAATTAAAATTTTTGATTTTGAGAATTTTAACTTAGAATACCGCCGACGAAGTCTAGCGTATGGCTAGATTTCGGTATTCATTTATTCCTGAGGAGTATTTTTTATGTTGTGGTTTTTCTTCTGCGTGGCGTTATTGCTTGCAGGTTATTTCTTTTATAGTCGAGTGATTGAGCGCATTTTTGTGATCAATCCAAATCGTCAAACGCCTGCGTATACCATGAATGATGGCGTTGACTATATGCCAATGTCTAAAACTAAGATTTGGTTAATTCAATTATTAAATATTGCGGGTACTGGTCCAATCTTTGGTCCGATTCTTGGTGCGTTATATGGACCAGTAGCTATGCTTTGGATTGTCATTGGTTGTATTTTTGCCGGTGCAGTACACGATTATTTCTGCGGAATGTTAAGTGTGCGTAATGGCGGAGCATCTATGCCTAACCTCGCAGGTAAATACTTAGGTCGTCCGGTTAAAGCATTTATTAACATCTTAGCGGTTGTTCTTTTATTATTAGTGGGAGTGGTATTTGTAGCAAGTCCAGCTCAATTAATGGGTACGATTACAATGGATGTATTAGGTGCTTCTGCGGGAGGACTTTCTATCAGCAATGCAGAAGAGATTCATCATGCGGTTGAAGCAGGTGGTATTACCGTTTGGGGTATGGATAAAGCGACGGTTATCAGTGTTTGGACTGCTATCATCTTCATTTACTATATTCTTGCGACATTACTTCCTGTTGATAAAATTATTGGTCGTATCTACCCGTTCTTTGGTGCATTATTGCTCTTTATGTCTGTTGGTATGGTATATGGTTTAGTCAGTGCAGATCTTAGTTCAGCAGATCCGATTTCTTTCTATCGTTCTGTGGACGGTATGTCTTTTGAGAAATTCTTCCAAAATTTTGAAACCCGTGGGGATTTACCATTATGGCCACTCTTGTTCTTAACAATCTCTTGTGGTGCATTATCTGGTTTCCACGCAACACAAAGCCCATTAATGGCGCGTTGTACTGAAAACGAAAAAGAAGGACGTTTCATTTTCTACGGTGCGATGATAGGCGAAGGTATAATTGCATTAGTATGGTGTGCGGTTGGTTTGAGTTTTTATGATTCTTTACCGGGTCTATTGGAAGCGATTAAAGCAGGCTCTCCATCTAAGGTCGTTTATGACTCTTCAATTCATTTCTTGGGCTTGATTGGTGGCATTTTTGCAGTATTAGGTGTGGTTGTTCTTCCAATTACATCAGGCGATACAGCATTCCGTGCGGCACGTCTTGTTATTGCAGAATTTTTCCATTTAGAACAAAAAACCTTAGCTAAACGTTTAATTATTGCTGTGCCATTATTCGTGGTTGGTTATATCGTATCAAAAGTGGATTTCTCTATCTTATGGCGTTACTTCACTTGGGCGAACCAAACTACTGCGATGGTTATGTTATGGACTGCAGCTGCGTATTTATATCGCTATAATAAATTCCACTGGATATGTACAATCCCTGCGGCATTTATCAGTACAGTATGTTTCACTTACCTTGCATACAACAAAATCGGTTTTGGTTTAGACTATCAATTATCTGTTTATATCGGCTTAGGCTTAACAGTACTTTGTTTAGTTTTATTCTTCACACAGCTTAAACCATTAGGTAATCGTGATGAAGAAGCGTATGTAAATAACTAATTAAATCGAGTTAAAAATTGAAAACCGTTTGAGTAAAATCTCAAACGGTTTTTTTGTTTATGTTATTACCAGAATTTACTAATCTTTACGTTTTAATTGCTTGCAAGTTAAGGCTACAACCGATAAACTTACACAAAGTGGTGAAAAGTGGAATTTTGTGGAGAATTCTGTCAATTTTTTCTAAAAATAAAGGTTTAAAGCTAGAGAAATGTTTCGTGGGGCAGCAGCGGTAAATTTAGATGCAAAGGGTCGAGTAGCGATTCCTACGCGTTACCGTGCTGAAATCATGGAAAAGAACCAAGGCCAAATGGTTTGTACCGTTGATATTCGTCAGCCTTGTTTATTACTTTATCCTTTAGATGAATGGGAAAAAATCGAACAAAAACTACTTTCACTTTCCAACTTTGACCCAAACCAACGCCGCTTACAACGTGTGATGCTCGGTTATGCCACAGAATGTGAAATGGATGCGCAAGGTCGTATCTTATTAAGTGGTCCATTGCGCCAACACGCAAAATTAGAAAAAGGTTTAATGTTGGTTGGGCAGTTGAACAAATTTGAAATTTGGAGCGATACCGAATGGTATGCACAAATTGATGAAGATATCGAAATTGGCTCAAGTGCTGAATTCGGTGCTTCTGAAGAACTAAAAATGCTGTCATTATAGAACAGCAGCACTAGCAGGATAAGCGGTGCAAGTACCGCTCTATCTTTTCTTTATTGATTTTGATTTAACCTTTATTTATGACTACGCAAAATTCCTTTTCTGCACCTGAACATATCACAGTTTTGCTTCACGAGGCGGTGGATGGTTTGGCGTTGAAAGAAAACGGAATTTATATTGATGGGACCTTTGGTCGTGGTGGTCATTCTCGTCTTATTCTCTCCCAACTTTCTGAACATGGTCGTTTAATTGCGGTAGATCGCGATCCTCGTGCGATTGCTGAAGCTGAAAAAATTCAAGACCCTCGTTTTCATATCGAACATACAAGCTTTTCACACATTCCAGACATCTGTCAAAAACTTGATTTAGTTGGTAAAGTTGACGGAATTTTGCTGGATTTAGGCGTGTCATCTCCACAGCTTGATGAAGCTGATCGTGGTTTCAGTTTTATGAAAGATGGTCCGTTAGATATGCGCATGGATACCACACAAGGTTTATCAGCAGCAGAGTGGCTAAAACAAGTATCTGTTGATGATTTAACTTGGGTGTTAAAAACCTTCGGCGAAGAGCGTTTTGCAAAACGAATTGCTACTGCCATCGTAGAATTCAATAAAAGTGCGGTCAAAAATGGCACAGAATGTTTAAGTCGTACTTCTCAGCTCGCTGAATTAATTGCTCAAGCTGTGCCGTTTAAAGATAAACATAAGCATCCTGCGACGCGTAGTTTCCAAGCCATTCGAATTTATATTAATGCGGAATTAGATGAATTAGAAAGTGTACTAAATTCTGCATTAGATATGTTGGCACCAGAAGGACGTTTATCGATTATCAGTTTCCATTCACTTGAAGACAGAATGGTAAAACATTTCATGCGTAAGCAAAGCAAAGGCGAGGATATTCCAAGAGGTTTACCACTACGTGAAGATCAAATTCAACGTAATCAAAAGTTAAAAATCATTGGTAAAGCGATTCAGCCGAGTGAGGCAGAAATTTCGGCAAATCCACGCTCAAGAAGTGCGGTTTTACGTATTGCGGAAAGGGTGAAATAAGATGTTAGAAAATAGCGAACGTTATCCTTTACAACATATTCTCGTTGAAGATATTTTTTCTTCTAATAAATTAATTGTCGTCCTACTTTTACTAATTTTAGCTTCTGCAGTGGGCACGATTTGGATGACCCATCAAACACGAGGCTTGATTTCTGAAAACGGGCAGTTGGTATTACAACATCAAGCCCTTGAAAACGAATATCGTAATTTGCAATTACAAGAAGCGACAGAAAGTGATAACACAAGAGTTGAATCCATTGCAAGTGGTACATTAAAAATGCAACGAGTTCAAAGTGAACAAGAAGTGGTTATTTTTGAATAGGGATTTTAAATAAAATGGTTAGATTTAATTCCTCTAAGAAACCAGGAAAGCCCAAAAAAACAATTAGAAAACTGGCTCAACCGGCATCAGTAAAGCCAAACAAACCTAAGATGGTGTTTGATAAATGCTTTCTTCGAGGTCGTTATCTCATCGCAACGAGTTTTATTTTCTTAGGTTTAGGCGCATTAGTGGCTCGAGCTGCTTATGTGCAATCGGTTAATTCAGATATTCTTTCTGGCGAAGCGGATAAACGTTCATTACGTAAAGATGATGTGCTTTCTGTGCGTGGTTCAATTTTAGATCGTAATGGTCAATTGTTATCGGTGAGTGTGCCGATGAGCGCAATCGTGGCTGAACCGCGTTTAATGCTAAAAGAAAATGCATTAGAGGATAAAGAACGTATCAAAGCCCTTGCTAATGAATTAAATATGACTCCAGCAGAGTTGGTGAAAAAAATTGAAAAAAATGCAAAATCAGGCTTCTTGTATTTAGCGCGTCAAGTAGAAGCGAGTAAAGCAAATTATATTCGTGATCTCAAAATTAAAGGCATTTCACTAGAGACTGAACCTCGTCGTTTTTATCCTCGTGTAGAAGAGGCGGCGCAATTAATCGGCTTTACCAATATTGATGGTAAAGGGATTGAAGGCGTTGAGGCAAGTTTCAATTCAATGTTAGTCGGGAAAGATGGCGCTCGTGTTGTTCGTAAAGATAAACGCGGTAACGTGGTTGAACATATTGCTGATGAGAAAAAATACGATGCACAAGATGTCACTTTAAGTATTGATGAAAAGTTACAATCAATGGTGTATCGAGAAATTAAAAAAGCGGTAACAGAGAACAATGCAGAGTCTGGTACAGCCGTTTTAGTGGATGTACGTACGGGAGAAGTGCTAGCTATGGCTACTGCACCTTCTTACAATCCAAATAACTTAGCCAATGTAAAAGATGAATTAAAACGTAACCGTGCAATTACCGATACATTTGAACCTGGGTCAACCGTAAAACCTTTCGTTGTTTTGACCGCACTTCAACGTGGCGCAGCGAGACGTGATGAAGTAATTAATACCGGTTCATTTACCGTAAGTGGTAAAGAAATTGTGGACGTGGCACCCCGCCCACAACAAACCTTAGATGAAATTTTGATTAACTCCAGTAACCGTGGTGTAAGCCGTCTTGCGTTACGTATGCCACCTTCAGCATTAATGGAAACGTATCAAAATGCAGGCTTGGGTAAAGATACAGAGTTAGGCTTAATTGGTGAACAACGTGGTGTGTTAAATGCAAACCGTAAACGTTGGGCGGATATCGAACGAGCAACGGTAGCTTATGGTTATGGTATCACTTCAACACCATTACAAATTGCGCGCGCTTATGCCACTTTAGGTAGCTTCGGAATTTATCGTCCACTTTCTATCACGAAAGTCGATCCACCAGTCATTGGGCAACGTGTATTCTCTGAAAAAATTACGAAAGATATAGTGGGCATGTTAGAGAAAGTGGCAATTAAAAATAAACGTGCGATGGTTGAAGGTTATCGTGTTGGTGTGAAAACAGGTACTGCGCGTAAAATTGAAAATGGTCACTATGTCAATAAATATGTGGCATTTACAGCGGGTATCGCACCAATTAGCGATCCTCGTTATGCATTAGTTATTTTGATTAACGATCCGAAAGCAGGACAGTACTATGGTGGTGCGGTATCTGCCCCCGTATTCTCTAGCATTATGGGCTATACCTTGCGTGCTAACGGTATTGCACCAGATGCAGAACCTACAGAAAAAACAACAAGACGCACTGTTCGCTTAAGCGATCAAAAATTTGAAAAAATGAATTAAGAAAAGGCAAAACAATGAAAAAATTGACCGCAATTTTTGATCTTCCGGTGCTTTTAGACATTAATGTGAAGGCGATGGTGTTAGATAGCCGCAAAGTGACCCAGGGTGATTTGTTTGTGGCAGTAAAGGGACATCGTTTTGATGCGAGTCAATTTGTGCCTCAAGCCATTTATTCTGGTGCAAGTGCGGTTATTTTAGAAACAGATTTAGAAAACGAGCATTTGAGCATCCAATGGCAAAATAATGTGCCAGTGATTCGCTACTATCATTTATCTGCTCAGCTTTCGGCATTGGCAGGTCAATTTTATGGCAATCCTTCCGAAAAATTGACTTTAGTCGGCGTCACGGGAACAAACGGTAAAACCACCGTTTCTCAATTATTAGCTCAATGGGCTACGCTGTTAGGTCATAAAGCAGCTGTCATGGGCACTATTGGCAATGGTTTATTAGGTCAAGTCAAAGAAGCTAAAAATACCACTGGTTCAGCTGTGGAAGTTCAAGAAAGTCTGGCTGATTTTGTAGAGAAAGGTGCAGATTTTGCATCTATCGAAGTGTCTTCACATGGTTTAGCTCAATATCGTGTTGAAGCGCTCAAATTTAAAGCTGCTATTTTTACCAATTTAAGCCGCGATCATTTGGATTATCATGAAACAATGGAAAAGTATGCGGAAGCTAAGAAGCGTTTTTTCATTGATTTAGCATCTGAATTACAAATTCTTAATGCTGATGATCCAATTGGGTCCACATGGTTAAATGAATTACCAAATGGTATTGCAGTCAGCTGTCACCCCAATTTCTATCCAACATCTAAACAATGGCTTTATGCTACGCAAATTCGTTTTACTCATGAAGGAGCAATCATTGGTTTTGCATCGAGTTGGGGGAATGGCACATTACATAGCCCATTAATTGGCGCTTTTAACGTGAGTAATCTGTTGTTAGCCACGGCTGTTTTATTGGCTTTAGGTTATTCTTTCGATGATCTTATCCGTACTGTTTCACAACTAAAAGGAGTAAATGGAAGAATGGAACTTATTAAAAAAGCAGAAAAACCAACGGTTATCGTTGATTATGCGCATACTCCAGATGCGTTAGAAAAAGCATTGAATGCTGCTCGTGAGCATTGCAAAGGTAAACTTTGGTGTATCTTTGGTTGCGGTGGTGATCGTGATGCGGGTAAACGTCCACTGATGGCAAAAGCTGCTGAGCAATTTGCTGATTTAGTGATCGTAACCCAAGATAATCCGCGCACAGAAGATCTAAATAAAATTGAAGCAGATATCCTTACGGGTTTTAGTCGAATGGAAGATGTTGGTGTCATTCCAGATCGCGAAGAGGCCATCAGATTTACGATTGAAAATGCCGTTGAAAACGATGTGATTGTGATTGCCGGTAAAGGCCATGAAAACTATCAGATCATTGGTGATAAGACACTTCATTTCTCCGATCAAGAAGTGGCGGAAGCCTATTTAATGAAAAAATAAAAAAACAGAATGATTAAACTTACTACCCAACAGCTTGCCCAAATCTTAAATGCCAAACTTATTGGTGATGGGCAGGCCGTTGTTGAAAATATCAATACTGATACACGCAAAGCGGTATCTAACTCGCTTTTTTTTGCGTTAAAAGGTGAGCATTTTGATGCCCATCAATACTTAGATAAAGCCGTTGGGCAAGGTGCTATAGCCTTAGTTGTGCAACAAGCTAATACTGAAATAGCAACGCCGCAATTAGTTGTTGCAGATACGCGTTTAGCACTTGGTCAATTAGCAAAATGGTTACGTGAAAAAATTAATCCTCGTACCGTGGCGATGACGGGTTCATCAGGTAAAACCACAGTGAAAGAGATGACAGCATCCATTTTGCAACAAACGGCAGGTAATGCAGAAGCAGTGCTGTTCACTAATGGTAATTTCAACAACGACATTGGCGTACCATTAACGTTATTACGCTTAACTGAGCAGCATAAATTTGCTGTTATTGAGTTAGGTGCCAATCATCTAGGTGAAATTGATTACACCACGCATCTTGCACAGCCTGAAGCCGCATTAGTGAATAATGTTGCAGCTGCACATTTAGAAGGTTTTGGTTCAATTGAAGGTGTTGCTCATGCGAAAGGTGAAATCTATCGTGGTTTGACCCCAAATGGTGTGGCGATTATTAATTGCGAACATAATTATATTGAATTGTGGAAAAAAGAAATTGGTTCCCATGCTATTCAATATTTCAATGGCGGTGATTACAAAGCTGAAGACGTAAAACATTCACCTAATGGCTCGACGTTTTCGTTAGTTTCACCAAAAGGTCGCATTGAAATTAATTTGCCTTATTTAGGGGAGCATAATGTAAAAAATGCGTTGGCAGCGACCACACTTGCTATGAATGTGGACGCAAGTCTTGCTGATGTAAAAGCCGGTCTTGAACATCGCTCTCAAGTAAAAGGACGCTTATTCCCGATTCAAGTGAATGAAAATCTACTTTTATTAGATGATACTTATAATGCGAATGTCGATTCTTTACAAGCTGCGATTGATGTTTTAAAAGGTTATGATGCTTTCCGTATTCTACTCGTGGGCGATATGAAAGAATTAGGCGAAGATAGTCTAAAATGTCATCAAGAAGTAGGTGAGCACGCCAAACAAGCGAAATTAGATATGGTGCTTTCTTACGGAACAGAAAGCGCGGTCATTTCTGAAGTTGTTTTGGGAAAACATTTTACAGATAAAGCTGGATTGACAGCTTATGCGTTAGATATGATTAAACAGAAATTACAAGAAAACCAAAAAGTCGTTGTATTAGCGAAAGGTTCTCGCTCAATGAAAATGGAAGAGACGATTTATTCATTAAAGGATAGTTTATGTTAGTTTGGCTTGCTGAATATTTAGTTCGCTATGAAACGGCATTTAATGCCATTTCCTATATTACTGTACGTGCGATTTTGGCATTATTGACCGCACTTTTCATTTCTTTATGGATTGGCCCGAAAGTAATCAAACGCCTTCAAATTTTAAAATTTGGTCAAGAAGTGCGTAATGATGGTCCTGAAAGTCATTTTGCGAAAAAAGGTACGCCAACCATGGGCGGTGTGATGATTTTATTCTCCATCGGCGTAAGTACATTATTATGGGCTAACTTAACGAATCCTTATGTTTGGATTTGCTTATTTGTCTTGTTTGGTTACGGTGCAATTGGTTTTGTAGATGATTTCCGTAAAATTACACGTAAAAATACCGATGGTTTAATTGCACGTTGGAAATATTTCTGGATGTCAGTAGTCGCATTAGTGGCGATTATTTGGTTGTATTGGTTAGGTCATGATACAGATGCAACTCGTTTAGTGATTCCATTCTTCAAAGATATCATGCCGCAATTAGGGTTATTCTATATTGTGTTGTCTTACTTTGTAATTGTAGGTACAGGCAATGCGGTAAACTTAACTGACGGTTTAGATGGTCTAGCCATAATGCCAACAGCGTTAGTCGCAGGTGCATTTGCTTTAATTGCGTGGGCGACTGGTAACGTTAATTTTGCAGAATACTTACATATTCCTTATATCAAATATAGTTCAGAAGTCGTAGTGTTCTGTACTGCAATCGTAGGGGCTGGCTTAGGATTCTTATGGTTTAATACTTATCCGGCTCAAGTCTTTATGGGCGATGTAGGTTCTCTAGCACTTGGTGGCGCACTTGGTGTTGTTGCCATCCTTGTTCGCCAAGAATTCTTATTAGTGATTATGGGCGGTGTATTTGTTGTTGAAGCCTTGTCTGTGATTTTGCAAGTGGGTTCTTACAAATTAAGAAAACAACGTATTTTTAGAATGGCACCAATTCATCACCACTTTGAATTGAAAGGCTGGCCAGAACCAAGAGTGATTATTCGGTTTTGGATTATATCCTTGATGTTAGTGTTGATGGGGCTTGTAACGCTCAAACTAAGATAATTTTTGTAGGGTGCACTTGTTGCACCCTGCGTGATCCCAGAATACTAGAGAAGAAAAACAACATGACAACTCTATATCAAAATAAAACTATCACCATCATAGGCCTCGGAAAAACAGGCCTTTCTTGCGTTGAATATCTTCAATCTCAACAAGCTAATATCCGTGTGATTGATACACGTCAACATCCAGCAGGAGCAGAGCAATTACCTAAAAATGTTCCTTTACACACAGGTAGTCTAAATCAACAATGGTTACTTGAAAGCGATATTATTGTCATTAGCCCAGGACTCGCGGTAAAAACACCTGAAATTCAGACCGCACTTTCAGCTGGCGTGGAAGTAATAGGAGATATCGAATTATTCTGCCGAGCAGCAACGAAGCCAATTGTAGGAATTACTGGTTCTAACGGTAAAAGCACCGTGACAACATTGGTCTATGAAATGGCGAAAGCGGCCGGAATAAAAGTGGGAATGGGTGGAAACATTGGCATTCCTGCGTTGTCATTATTAAATGAAGATTGTGATCTTTATGTCTTAGAACTTTCCAGTTTCCAACTTGAAACCACTTATAGTTTGAAAGCGGCTGCAGCGACAGTGCTTAATGTGACTGAAGATCACATGGATCGCTATGTTGATTTAGAAGATTATCGCCAAGCCAAATTGCGTATTTACCACAATGCGGAAACAGCAGTAGTGAATTTAGAAGATAAACTCACGTTTGGCGAAGGTGAAAATCAAGCTAAGAAGGTGGTGTCTTTTGCTGAAAATCAAGCGGATTACTGGCTAAAAACCGAAAACGGTAAACAGTACTTAATGGCGAAAGAGGAAGTCATTTTACCTTGTGATGAAGCGACCTTAGTTGGCCGTCATAATTACATGAATATTTTAGCGGCGACAGCGTTAGCACAAGCAGTAGGTATAAATTTAGAGGCAATTCGTACCGCACTTCGTCAATTTAAAGGCTTAGATCATCGTTTCCAATTAGCCCATCAAGCGAATGGTGTTCGTTGGATTAATGATTCTAAAGCCACTAATGTAGGTAGCACCGTTGCAGCATTGGCAGGGTTATATGTTGAGGGAACATTACACCTTTTATTAGGTGGTGATGGTAAAGGTGCAGATTTTTCTGAACTCGCTGATTTAATCAACCAACCTTATATTTCAACCTATTGCTTTGGTCGTGATGGCAAACAACTCGCTGCACTTTCAAGTCAAAGTCATTTGTTTGAAACTATGGAACAAGCTATTTCATTTTTACGTCCACATTTAAAAGCAGGCGATATGGTGTTATTATCTCCTGCTTGTGCAAGTTTGGATCAATTTGCCTCTTTTGAAAAACGCGGCGAAGAGTTTACTCGTTTAGCAAAATTAGCTTAAAGAATTAGGGCAGTAATGGAATTTATCAATAAAATTAAACAAAATTATGAACAATGGGCGAGAGTGACGCCACAAGGGTTACTTTACGATCGCGCATTGTTTTGGCTTTTTGTCGTGCTATTGCTGATTGGTTTAGTCGCGGTAACTTCTGCTTCAATGCCTTACAGTGCACGCGTATTTAATGATACATTCTATTTTGCTAAACGTGATGCCGTTTATGTCTTACTTTCTTTAGCAACTTGCTATTTAACGCTCCAAATTTCTTCTTCTCAATGGGAAAAGTGGCACGCTAAAATTTTCTTATTAGCCATTGTTTTATTAATACTGGTTCTCGGTATCGGGACTTCTGTTAATGGTGCAAAACGTTGGATTTCTTTAGGGATTTTAAATTTCCAGCCTGCGGAATTTGCGAAGTTAGCTTTAACCTGTTTTCTCGCGAGCTATTTTACGCGTCGTTATGATGAAGTTCGAGGTAAAAAATTCAGTGCAGCTAAGCCTTTCATTGTGATGGGAGTATTAGGGGTATTCTTACTCGCTCAGCCTGACTTAGGGAGTACCGTTGTACTGTTTATTATTACTTTCGGTATGCTTTTTATTGTCGGTGCAAATTTTTGGCAATTTATTTTGCTAATTGGTACAGGCATACTTCTCTTTGTTTGGTTAGTCCTTTCAGCCTCTTATCGTTTAAAACGGTTTACCGGTTTCTTAGAACCGTTTAAAGATCCTTATGGAACAGGATTTCAGCTGACTAACTCTTTGATGGCGTTTGGTCGTGGTGAAATTAGTGGGGAAGGACTGGGTAACTCCATTCAAAAACTTGATTATCTTCCTGAAGCTCATACTGACTTTATCATGGCGATTATTGGTGAAGAGTTTGGTTTTATTGGTATTTTGGTGGTGGTGATTCTCTTAGGTTTATTGATTTTTCGTGCAATGAAAATTGGACGTGAGTCACTTATGTTAGAACAACGTTTCCGAGGTTTTTTTGCTTTAGGTATTAGCTTCTGGATTTTCTTCCAAGGTTTCGTCAATCTGGGCATGGCCTTAGGGATGTTACCGACAAAAGGTTTAACTTTCCCATTAGTGAGTTACGGTGGTTCAAGTATCATTATTATGTCGGCAACAGTAGGAATTTTATTGCGTATTGACCATGAAAATAGATTACAACGTGGTGGTCAAGCTCGTCTGAGAGATGATTAGGGATATTTATGAGTAAAAAATTATTAGTTATGGCAGGTGGTACTGGTGGACATGTTTTCCCCGCCATCGCTGTTGCTCAAACCTTACAAAAAGAAGGTTGGGAAATTTGCTGGTTAGGTACAAAAGATCGCATGGAAGCACAGCTTGTACCAAAACATGGCATTCCTATTCGTTTTATTCAAATTTCAGGGTTGCGTGGTAAAGGCATTAAAGCATTACTAGGCGCACCTTTTGCTATTTTTAGAGCAGTATTGCAAGCTCGTAAAATTATTCAAGAATATCAACCTAATGCTGTATTAGGCATGGGTGGTTATGTGTCCGGCCCAGGTGGTATTGCTGCAAAACTTTGCGGTGTGCCAGTTATTTTACATGAACAAAATGCGGTGGCAGGTTTAACTAATGAATGGTTAGCAAAAATTGCGACACGTGTGTTGCAAGCTTTCCCAACGGCATTCAAAGATGCTGAAGTTGTAGGAAACCCAGTTCGCCAAGATTTATTTGAAATGCCATCACCACAAGCACGTTTTTCAGAAAGAAGCGGAAAATTGAGAGTACTTGTCGTGGGGGGAAGCCAAGGGGCTCGCGTACTCAATCAAACAATTCCACAAGTAGTAGCGCGTTTGGCAGATAAACTAGAAGTGCGTCATCAAGTGGGGAAAGGTTCTGTTGAAAGTGTGACTGCACTTTATGGTGAACATGCAAATTCGGTCAAAATTACAGAATTTATTGATGATATGGCAGAAGCCTACGCTTGGGCTGATGTGGTGATTTGTCGCTCTGGAGCTTTAACGGTATGTGAATTAGCAGCAGTGGGGACACCAGCAATTTTTGTACCATTCCAGCATAAAGATCAACAACAATATTTAAATGCGAAATATCTTGCCGATGTAGGTGCAGCAAAAATTATTCAGCAAAATGAATTAAATGCGGATGTGTTAGTCGATTTCTTAGAAAAAACAGATCGTAAAACTTTGCTAGCGATGGCGATTAAGGCAAAAGAAATGTCGGCCCCATTGGCAGCTAAACGTGTAGCTGATGTTATTGTAGAAAACGCGAAATAAGAACAGAGAGGTTGAGAGGGTGGTAATAAACTCGCAACCTAAAAGTGCGGCTAAAAATAAAGGTGAAATAATATGAAACATATTTCGGACGAAATTAGAAAGATTATCCCTGAGATGCGTCGGGTTCAACAAATTCATTTCATTGGTATCGGCGGCGCCGGTATGAGTGGGATTGCCGAAATTTTATTAAATGAAGGTTATGATATCTCTGGTTCGGATATTGCAGATGGTGTTGTGACTCAGCGTCTTGCTCAAGCTGGCGCAAAAATTTTCATTGGTCACCAAGCGGAAAATGTGCAAGGGGCAAGTGTCGTTGTTGTATCAAGCGCGATCCATGAAGATAATCCAGAATTAATTGCCGCTAAACAAAATCGTATTCCCGTGATTCAACGAGCACAAATGTTGGCTGAAATTATGCGTTTCCGTCATGGTATTGCAGTAGCGGGTACTCACGGTAAAACCACAACTACAGCCATGATTTCGATGATTTATACTCAAGCGAAACTGGATCCAACTTTCGTTAATGGTGGTTTGGTTAAATCAGCAGGTAAAAATGCGCATTTAGGCGCAAGCCGTTATTTAATCGCAGAAGCAGATGAAAGTGATGCGTCTTTCTTACACTTGCAGCCGATGGTTTCTGTGGTGACCAATATTGAACCGGATCATATGGATACGTACGGTGGTGATTTTGAGAAGATGAAAGCCACTTACGTGAAGTTCTTACATAACTTACCGTTCTACGGTTTAGCGGTGATGTGCGCAGATGATGCAGTATTAATGGAACTTGTTCCTCAAGTTGGACGTCAAGTATTAACGTATGGTTTCAGTGAACACGCTGACTATCGTATCGAAGATTATGAACAAACGGGTTTCCAAGGTCATTACACCGTAGTTTGCCCAAGTGGTGAACTCATCAATGTATTATTGAATGTGCCAGGTAAACACAATGCGTTAAATGCGACGGCAGCACTTGCAGTCGCAAAAGAAGAAGGTATTGGCAATGAAGCAATTTTAGAAGCGCTTGCTGATTTCCAAGGTGCGGGAAGACGTTTTGACCAATTAGGTGAGTTTATCCGTCCAAATGGTAAAGTACGCTTAGTGGATGATTATGGCCATCACCCAACAGAAGTTGATGTAACAATTAAAGCGGCTCGTGAAGGCTGGGGAGATAAACGTATTGTGATGATTTTCCAGCCTCACCGTTATTCACGTACTCGAGATTTATTTGATGAGTTTGTGCAAGTATTATCTCAAGTGGATGCATTGATTATGTTAGACGTGTACGCAGCAGGCGAAACACCAATTGTTGGAGCTGACAGCAAAGCACTTTGCCGTTCCATTCGTAATCTAGGGAAAGTCGATCCGATCTTAGTTTCTGATACAGAGCAACTTGGCAATGTATTAGATCAAATTATTCAAGATGGTGATTTAATTCTAGCCCAAGGTGCGGGAAGTGTAAGTAAAATCTCCCGAGGGTTAGCTGAGTCTTGGAAAGCATAAAAAATATTTGTTAAATTTCCAAGTATTGCAATTAGTGATAATAAAATAGGATAAAAAATGAATTTAAAACAAGAAAAAATTGCGGTGTTATTTGGTGGCACATCAGCTGAACGTGAGGTTTCGCTTAATTCAGGTGCAGCCGTGTTAAATGCCTTAGTAAGCCAAGGTTATAATGCTCATGGTATTGATCCTAAAGAATATAATGTTGCGAATTTAAAAGCAGATGGTTTTGATCGCGTCTTTAACATTCTACATGGTCGCGGTGGTGAAGATGGCACTATGCAAGGTTTATTGGAACAAATCGGTTTGCCTTACACGGGTTGTGGCGTGATGGCTTCTGCGTTAACCATGGATAAAATGCGTACTAAAATGTTATGGAAAGCTTTTGGTTTACCTGTCGCGGATATGGAGATCGTGACGAAAGAAAATGCTCACGAACTAAACCCAGAAGTAGTGGTCAAAAAGCTAGGTTTACCTTTGATGGTTAAGCCATCTCTTGAAGGTTCAAGTGTGGGTTTGACAAAAGTAAAAGCAGTAGAAGAATTAAAAAGTGCGGTCGATTATGCGCTTAAATTTGATAACACCATTTTGATTGAAGAATGGTTAGCAGGGGATGAATTAACGGTGCCTGTTTTAGGTGGCAAAGTATTGCCTGCTGTTCGCATTGTGCCAGAAGGTGAGTTTTATGATTATGATGCGAAATATATTTCCGATAATACCCAATATTTTTGTCCAGCAGGACTTCCTACGGAACGTGAACAAGAGCTATCGAAATTAGTGAAACGAGCCTATGATGTGGTGGGTTGTCGAGGTTGGAGCCGTATTGATGTCATGACGGATGCTCAAGGTAATTTCCGTTTAGTGGAAGTAAACACTAACCCAGGAATGACAAGTCACAGTTTATTCCCTAAATCTGCGTCAACAGTCGGTATTTCATTTGAACAACTCGTCGTGAAAATTTTGGAGTTGAGTGCGTAATGAATGTAATCAAGCGCAAAAATACATCACCAATAAAATTGGGACGTTCATCTAACGGAGAGAGGAAATTCCGTTTTATGTTTCAGATTAAACTTGTGCTGGTGTTACTTTGTGCGGGGCTAGGTTATTTCGTTTATTCAAATTGGCAAAGTTGGCTTGAAAGCTTAGACGGTGATAGAAAAATTACAGCTTATGCATTGGTTGGACAAAATGAGTTTACCACTTATCCTGATGTGCAAGATGTGCTGCTAAAAATGGGTGAGCTTAAAGGCTTTTGGGCGCAAGACGTGAAGCAAATTCGGGAGCAACTTGAAACGATCCCTTGGGTAAAAGGTGCTGTCGTTCGAAAAGTTTGGCCAAACCGTTTAAGTATTTGGTTATCTGAATATCAACCAGTTGCAATTTGGAATAAGACGGAATTTGTTACGAAAGATGGCATAGTTTTCCAATTGCCCATGGATAAGTTAAAAGAAAAAACCTTCCCGTATTTAGGAGGACCAGATTACCAAAATCTAAAAGTGTTAGAAGCTTGGGGGCAAATTTATGCTGATTTTAAGGCCAAAAATTTAATGGTCAAGGGAGTCACGATTGACGAGCGCGGTGCATGGCAAGTTACGTTAGATAACGATATAATACTAAAACTTGGGCGGGGTGATTGGAAGCCTAAGTTGGATCGGTTTGTAACGATTTTTCCACAAATTGAAGTTCCAGAAGGAAAGCGCATTAATTATGTGGATTTGCGTTATGCGTCTTTATCTGCAGCGGTCGGATTAATAGATAAATAAGAATAATTTATTGGGTGTAATGAGAAAATGACAAAAGAATTGGAACCGAAAGTAATTGTAGGCCTTGAAGTAGGGACATCAAAAGTGGTTGCTGTTGTCGGGGAAGTACTTCCTGATGGCGTTGTGAATGTTCTTGGGGTCGGCAGTTGTCCTTCCAAAGGAATTGATCGCGGAAGCATTACTGATTTAGATGCCGTAGTTAATTCTATTCAACGAGCAATTGAAGCCGCCGAGTCAATGGCGGATTGTCAGATAATGAGTGTTACACTAGCTATTACAGGTGAACATATTCAAAGCTTAAATGAAAGTGGTTTTGTTGCTATTTCTGAAAATGAAGTCACCCAGGATCAGATCGATGATGCTTTACATACTGCAAGTTCGGTGAAATTATCAGAAGGTCTTTCTTTATTACATATTATTCCACAAGAATATGCAGTAGATAAACAGATTAATATAAAAAATCCATTAGGCTTGCGAGGCGTTCGTTTAAAAGCAAATGTACATTTAATTGCTTGTCATCAAGATTGGCAAAATAATTTGAAAAAAGCGGTTGAGCGTTGTGGGTTACAAGTGGATAAAGTTGTATTTTCAGGCTTTGCCGCTACTCATTCTGTTTTGACAGAGGATGAAAAAGATCTCGGCGTTTGTCTTGTCGATTTTGGTGCGGGCACAATGAATATGATGGTTTATACCAGTGGTTCGTTACGTTTTAGTAAAGTGATTCCATATGCTGGCAATATTGTGACCAATGATATAGCTCACGCTTGTACGATTTCTCGGGTGGAAGCAGAGCGCATAAAAGTGAATTATGCCAGCGCTTTGTATCCAGCGCGTTTACACGGTGATAAGAAAATTGAAGTGGCGAGTATTGGAGGAAGAGCGCCGCGTGCTTTAACCAAGAGTGATTTATCTTTAATTACTTCAGCAAGATATATTGAATTACTCGGAGTGGTTAAAGATGAATTAGATAAACTTAAAGCAGAATTAGAAACTAGACATATTAAATTTGAACTTATCGCAGGTATAGTGATTACAGGTGGTGGCGCACAGATGGAAGATCTGAAAAGTTGTGCCGCAAGCGTTTTTGGTTGCCAAGTGCGTATCGGCAGTCCGCTAAATATTACTGGATTAACTGATTATGTCAATCGTCCACAATATTCTACTGTTGTAGGCTTATTACAATATCATCATCAAAATAGTGATAATGATCCGATCGATAATGATTATTCCGATGAATCGATTGGTACAAAATTTTGGAAATTGCTCAAAAATATTTTTAATAAAGTGAAGTCAGAATTTTGAAAAATTTAGATTTTTAATTTAGAATAGAAACAATTTAACTTTTTTAATGTGCTAGCAAAGTATTAGCAGTAACGGAGAACAGCAAATGTTATACCCAGAGTATGGTGATTTTGAAGAGCAAACAGGAGCGCTGATAAAGGTTGTCGGTGTCGGTGGAGGCGGCGGTAACGCAGTTAACCACATGGTTGCTAATATGGTGCAACAAGAATTTAATGGTAATTTCTTGGGCGAGAATGCAATTGATAGTGATGAACACGGTAAGATCGTATTCTATGCGGTAAATACCGATGCACAAGCATTACGTAAAAGCCAGGTTCAACAAACTGTACAAATCGGTGGGGCAACAACGAAAGGTCTTGGGGCGGGAGCGAATCCTAATATAGGTCGTAAGGCGGCTGAAGACGATCAAGAAGAAATCCGTAAAATGCTTGAAGGTGCAGACATGGTTTTCATCGCTGCAGGTATGGGAGGCGGAACGGGTACGGGAGCTGCACCTGTTGTCGCTAAAGTCGCAAAGGAATTAGGTATATTAACTGTTGCTATCGTGACCAAACCATTTAACTTCGAAGGCAAAAAACGTATGCAATTTGCTGAGCTTGGTATCAAGGATCTTTCCCAATATGTGGATTCAATGATCATCATTCCTAATCAACAAATTCAAAAAGTTCTCCCGAAAAATGCAACGTTAATTGATGCTTTTGCTGCGGCTAATGATGTTTTACGTAATTCTGTTATGGGGATCTCCGATATGATCACCTCTCCTGGCTTAATTAACGTGGACTTTGCAGACGTAAGAACCGTTATGTCAGAGATGGGGCAGGCGATGATTGGTTTTGGCTCGGCTCAAAGTGAACCTGGTGCAGGTCGAGCAGAAGAAGCGGCACGTCTTGCGATCAAAAATGATTTACTAGAGAAAGTTGAGCTTTCTGATGCTAAAGGTATACTTGTTAATATTACCGCTGGGATGGATCTTGGCTTTGATGAGTTTACCGTAGTAGGGAGCACTGTTGGTAGTTTTGCTTCAGATGATGCGACTATCGTCGTTGGTACCAGCTTAGTCCCTGAAATGAGCAATGAAATCCGTGTAACTATCGTAGCAACAGGTTTAGGTGATGTAGTTGATGCAGAGCCGGTTGTAATTACTCGCCCTCAATCGGCAGTACAACAATCGGCAGCGCAAGAAACGATTCAACCAAAACCACCCGTTGGTTTACATGGCTTGGATGCATTAAGACACAATCCTCAATCAGAGCCTGCACAGGAACAGAATTCTCAATACGGCAATTTGAATAAGCCGCTTGATCCAAGTCGTTTAGAACAGTTGAGAAATAACCCTAATTTCTTTAATCCAGCATCATTTAATCGTGATGAGAAATAAATAAGAATAGTACATAATCTTGTTGTGAAACAATAAGGTAAAAAAGATGATTAAACAAAGAACATTAAAACAAAGCATTAAAGTCACAGGTGTTGGCTTACATAGCGGTAAAAAAGTAACATTAACGTTGCGTCCGGCTATGCCGAATACTGGCGTGATTTACTGCCGTACTGATCTTAATCCGCCGGTGACTTTCCCTGCAAATGCAAATTCAGTGCGTGATACCATGCTTTGTACTGCACTGGTGAATGAACAAGGTGTGCGTGTTTCAACCGTAGAACACTTAAACGCAGCATTAGCGGGTTTAGGTATTGATAATATTATCATTGAAGTTGATGCACCTGAAATTCCAATCATGGACGGTAGTGCAAGCCCATTTATTTATTTGCTTTTAGATGCAGGTATTGAAGAACAAAATGCACCGAAGAAATTTATTCGTATTAAGAAAAATGTACGAGTAGAAGACGGTGATAAATGGGCAGAGTTTAAACCTTACAATGGTTTCCGTTTAGATTTCACAATTGACTTTGCTCATCCTGCGATTAGTAAAAATGTACGCAATTACGTGATGGATTTCTCAGCACAAGCATTCGTACATCAAATTAGTCGTGCAAGAACCTTTGGTTTCATGAAAGATATTGAGTATCTTCAATCTCAAGGCCTTGCATTAGGTGGTAGCTTAGATAATGCTATCGTATTAGATGATTACCGTATCTTAAATGAAGATGGATTACGCTTCAGAGATGAATTAGTTCGTCATAAGATGCTTGATGCGATTGGCGATCTTTACATGTGTGGCTATAACATCATCGGTGATTTCAAAGCTTATAAATCTGGTCACGGTTTAAATAATAAGTTACTCCGTGCTGTACTTGCCGATCAGGAAGCGTGGGAATTTGTTACCTTTGAAGATAAGAAACAAGTTCCACAAGGTTATGTTGCGCCTGCGCAGGTACTCATCTAACAGTGTTTTGTTGAAAAGCTATACTTCTTTCGGGAGTATAGCTTTTTTATTTCCCATCTTGCTCTATTATTTTTGTTTTCTGCGAAGGTAAAGAGCGGTCAAAAATAGAGGTGTTTTTACTATGAAAAAATTATTTACCGTGCTTCCTCTTGTGCTAGCAACTTCTGCGGCAATGGCATATGAACAGGACAAAACCTATCAATTTACCATATTGCACACCAATGATACGCACGGACATTTTTGGCCGAATGCAAAAGGTGAATATGGCTTTCCTGCACACAAAACAATTGTTAATCGCGTAAAAGCTGAAGTCGAGCAAAAAGGTGGTTCACTCGTTTTATTAAATGCAGGTGATTTTAATACTGGTGTACCTGAGTCAGATATGCAAACAGCAGAACCTGACATTAAAGCAATGAATGCGATGGGCTATGAAGCAACCGTATTAGGTAATCATGAGTTTGATAATCCACTACAAATTCTTGATATGCAAGAAAAATGGGCGAACTTCCCATTCTTATCTGCAAACGTCATTAATACCAAAACAGGTAAAACCTTAGTTAAACCTTATACCATTTTAAATAAACAAGATCTTAAAATTGCCGTGGTCGGTTTAACCACAGAAGATACTGCAAAATTAGGTAACCCAGAATACCTTCATAATGTGAAATTTGAAGATCCAACAACGGTAGCAAAAGCTACATTAAAAGAGCTAAATGAAACCGTTAAGCCCGATGTAAAAATCGCTTTAACACATATGGGCTATTACTATGATGCGAAACATGGTTCAAATGCGCCTGGTGATGTAAGTCTTGCGCGTAATCTAGATAAAGGCGCATTCGATATGATTATCGGTGGTCACAGCCATGATCCGATTTGCGTGGATGATAAAGGGGTATGGATTAAAGATTATCAACCAACTCAACCATGTAAACCAGATTTCCAAAATGGTACTTGGATTATGCAAGCATTTGAATGGGGTAAATACGTTGGTCGAGCTGACTTTGAGTTCAAAAATGGTGAGTTAAAATTAGTGAATTATCAATTAATTCCAGTGAACTTGAAGAAAAAAGTGAAAAAAGAAGACGGTAAAACAGAATATGTGAACTATGCCGAAGAGATTCCACAAGATCCAGAAATGGAAAAACTTTTAAAGTCTTACCAAGATAAAGGTGATGCTTTATTAAGCCAAAAAGTGGGGAAATTAAATGGTAAGTTAGAAGGTGATCGTACCATTATTCGTTTTGAACAAACTAACCTTGGTCACTTAATTGCAGAAGCACAACGTCAAAAAGCGAAAGCAGACATTGGTATCATGAACTCAGGTGGTATTCGTGATTCTATCCAAGAAGGTGATGTAACCTATAAAGATATCTTAAAAATCCATCCATTTGGTAATATTGTGAGCTATTTTGAATTAACCGGTAAAGAATTACTGGATTATTTAAATGTGGTGGCATTGAAAGAAGTGGATTCGGGTGCCTATGCACAATATTCAGGTATCAGCATGACAGTAAATCGTGCGGATAAGAAAGTTGAAAATGTGAAAATTCAAGGTAAACCATTGGATTTAAATAAAACTTACCGTATTTCTGTCCCAAGCTATAATGCTGCCGGTGGAGATGGTTATCCAGTCATGACAAAAAATCCAACTTTCGTTAACACCGGTTTTATTGATGCGGATGTTTTAAAAGAATTTTTTGAGAAAAATTCACCTATTAGTGCTGAAAAATATATCCCTCATAATGAAGTAACCTTTAAATAAGGAATGAAATGGCATTAGAGTTATCCGAAATTCGTCAGCAAATTACGCAAATTGATCGCAGCTTGTTAAAGCTGCTTTCAGAGCGTCACCGGCTGGCATATGATGTAGTAAGAAGCAAAGAAGTGACGCAAAAAGCGTTGCGCGATTTAGAGCGCGAGCAGCAACTGTTACAAGAGCTTATTCAATTTTCTGAAAGTCAAAATTATCAGCTTGAACCGCAATATATTACCGCAGTCTTCCAAAAGATCATTGAAGATTCTGTGCTCACACAGCAAGTGTATTTACAGAAAAAGCTCAATGAGCAACGAGAAGAAACGTTACATATCGCTTTCTTAGGCAAGCGTGGTTCTTACTCTAATTTGGCTGCGCGTAATTATGCTGCTCGCTACCATCAGCAATTTGCTGAAATCAGCTGTGATTCCTTTGCTCAAATTTTTGAAAAGGTTGAAAGTGGGGAATCTGATTATGGCGTACTTCCTTTAGAAAACACCACATCAGGCGCAATTAATGAAGTTTATGATTTACTTCAACATACCAACTTATCTTTGGTAGGCGAGTTGGCTTATCCTATCAAGCATTGTGTTTTAGTGAATGAACAGGATGATTTAAGCAAAATTGATACACTTTATAGCCATCCACAGGTGATCCAGCAGTGTAGTCAATTTATTCAAAGTCTTGAGCGAGTGCATATCGAGTACTGCGAAAGTAGCTCTCATGCCATGCAGCTTGTGTCAAGCTTGAATAAACCGAATATTGCGGCACTGGGCAATGAAGATGGCGGCAAGCTTTACGGCTTACATGTGTTAAAACATAATATTGCGAATCAAGAAAACAATATTACTCGTTTTATTGTGGTAGCCAAACAAGCTCGAGAAGTTTCACCGCAAATTCATACTAAAACCTTATTGTTGATGACAACATCGCAACAAGCGGGTTCTTTGGTGGATGCTTTACTTGTGTTTAAAAAGCATGGTATTAATATGACCAAGCTTGAATCTCGTCCTATTTATGGAAAACCTTGGGAAGAAATGTTCTATTTGGAAATTGAAGGAAATATTCATCATCCTGATACCCAAATCGCCTTGGAAGAGCTTAAGCAGTTCAGTAATTATCTGAAAGTACTTGGTTGTTATCCAAGTGAAATTGTGAAACCTGCGAAGGTATAACGAAAATAAAAAAGAGCGGTCGATTTAAAACAACGTTAAAATCGACCGCTCTTTTTATCGGGAATTTTTAGGCTTTTTTCAAGAACTCTGATTTCAACATAATTTTGCCACAATCAACGTTGTGATCACCGTTTACCAGACGGATGTTTTTGAATTTCGTGCCTTTCTTCAACACTTCAGATGAACCTTTTAATTTTAAATCTTTAATTAAAAGCACATCATCACCATCGGCTAACAAGTTACCGTTGCTGTCTTTAACAATCAGTTGATCTTCATCGGCTTCAACTGTTTCGTTACCATTCCACTCATTGCCACAATCAGGGCAAACAAAATTCACAGAATCATGATAAACATATTCGCCTTTACATTTTGGGCAAGCTGGCATTTGATCCATTTCTTTTTCCTTCTTTATCTGATTTAAGCAAAGTATAATGCGCACGGAGTATAACAAAAAAGTGACTATTCGCCAAAAATGGGCAATTTCACGGAATTTATGAGGTATTTATGAAAAAAATTATGCTTTTGAGTGCAGTTATGGGGAGTTTAATCTCAGTTAATGCATTCGCTCACAATATCCAACCTAACCAACTTTTAGCTAATGTAACGGTTTCAGATAAGGGTGAAATTACTTTAAATGGCAATGATGTGGCGTATAAATCGTGGAGCGCAACGGCATTACCTGGCAAAGTCCGTGTGATTCAGCACATTGCAGGCAGAAGTGCGGCAAAAGAGAAAAATCAAGCAATGATCGAAGCCATCAAAGCCGCTCATTTTAACCAAGCTAAATATCAAACCACGACGATTATTAATGCTGATGATGCTGTTGTGGGCACAGGCATGTTTGTGAAAAGTAGTGCAGAAAAAGGCAAAAAAGAAAATGCCCACAGCCAAGTGATTTTAGATGATAAAAGTGCGGTCAAAAATGCATGGGGATTACGTGAAAAAGACAGCGTGATTATTTTGCTTGATAAAACCGGCAAAGTGCAATTTGTGAAAGAAGGTAAATTGACGGATGATGAAGTCAAGGAAGTCATTTCACGTGTAACAGCGTTAATGGTGAAGTAACAGACCTATAAGCGGAAGTTGTCTTCCGCTTTTTTATCCTTTGAAATCCAGCATTAATTTTCTCAATGTGCCACAATTTCGTTGAAATTTACGACAATGTGTACAAATGGAAAGATGCAAATTGAGCCCAATTTTTTCTTTGGTCATTAATGGGCGTTCCTGCGCATCTGAAATGAGTCGAGTCGCTTGGCGACATTTCATAAAGTCACTCCTTAAAGTTTATGAGATAAGCAGTTTTGAAGTTGTAAGCGGGCACGATAGAGCGTCGTGTGCAAGTTACTTATACTTAGTTGATTTTCTTGGCAAATTTCTTCGGAAGATAATTCCAAAAACTCTCTCATCATAAAAATCTTGGCTTGTTTGGCCGGTAGGCAAGTTAAACAAGTTTCAAAAATCAGCCAAAACTCTTCGGAATAGACCGCACTCTCGCTCTGTTCAAGATCAAGTGGGGAATGTTCAGCTTTCCAGTGTCCCCCTTCATCAAAGAAATGATTGGTTTGTTCTTCATCTTCAATTTCGGTTTCTAGCACTAATTTGCCTTTCTGGCGAAGAAAATCAATGATTTTATTTTTTAAGATAGCAAAGACCCAGGTTTTAAATGCGGCTTGTCGTTTAAATTGTTCAAGATGGTTAAATGCACTTAAAAAACTCTCTTGCACCAAATCTTCAGCCAATACAGAATCGCCCACCTGTAATGTGGCAAATTTCAGCATTTGCTCTCTAATTAGTGTCAGTTCTTTATCGGAAATTCCGGTTTCCATATTTTTTCCTTGGAAAATGTGTAAGAAAAAGGTTCCTGATTCGTCTAATGATAATGAAAGGGGAAGGCCTTTCTAGATAACGTTAATTATTCACAAATTAAGGAAGATTCAAAATGAAAAATATTACTGCAAAAACAGCCTTTACCGCTATTGCTGCACTTTTCTTCGCAACCAGTCTTTATGCGACCGATATGAAATCTAATGAAATGTCGATGGCAAAAGATCCCATGCCGATGACAAAAGACGCTATGCCAATGCAAAACGACAAAATGGCATCGGATGGAATGATGAAATCTCATGATATGAAATCTCACGACATGAAAATGGATAATATGAAATCAGAAGGCATGCAATCTAATGATATGAAAACAAAAGAAATGAAGAAAAAAGCAAAAACAATGGAAAACCCGAAAATGTAATGCTTTCTTCTTAAAAGAAAAACGGCGGTCAAATTGACCGCCGTTTTTGTATCAAAGTGAGATTATTGTTTACGCCACGTTGTGCCGTTGGCGCCATCTTCTAACACAATTCCCATCGCGGTGAGTTCATTACGTGCCGCATCCGCAGCAGCCCAATCTTTAGCTGCACGAGCTTCGTTGCGTTGTTTGATGAGCGCTTCAATTTTTGCGACTTCATCATCGTCAGAGCCAGCTTGTAAGAATTTTTCTGGATCTTGTTGAAGTAAACCTAAGATACCCGCTAACTCACGTAAACGCGCAGCAAGACTATTGGCTTTTTCTGCATCTTCAGTTTTCAATTTATTGATTTCACGCGCCATTTCAAATAGGACAGAAAGGGCATTAGGCGTATTGAAATCATCGTCCATGGCTTCACGGAAGGCTTCCACAAAATTTTCACCACCAAAAGCGACCGCACTTTGATCAGTGCCACGTAAAGCGGTGTACAAACGTTCCAATGCACCTTGTGCTAAATTCAGGTTTTCTTCACTATAATTGAGTTGGCTACGATAGTGTGCCGTTAGTAAGAAATAACGTACCGCTTCTGCATTGTAGTGGTTTAATACATCACGAATAGTGAAGAAGTTGCCGAGGGATTTCGACATTTTTTCTTTATCTACCATGATCATGCCAGAATGGATCCAATAATTCACATATTGGCCACCGTGAGCACAACAAGATTGCGCAATTTCATTTTCGTGGTGCGGGAACATTAAATCAGAACCACCGCCGTGAATATCAAAATGTTCACCAAGTTGTTTGCAGTTCATCGCCGAACATTCAATGTGCCAACCTGGGCGACCTGCGCCCCATGGGGATGGCCAGCTTGGTTCGTTTTCTTTCGACATTTTCCAAAGCACGAAATCCATTGGATTTTTCTTGATTTCATTAATTTCAATACGTGCACCCGCTTGTAATTGGTCAAGATCTTGGCGTGATAATTTGCCGTATTCTTTAAAGCTTTCTACATCAAACATCACGTCACCATTGTCTGCAACATAAGCATGACCACGTGCAATCAGTTTTTCCACAATCTCAATAATTTCAGGGATATGATGCGTCGCACGAGGCTCAAAATCAGGGCGTAATACGTTTAACGCATCAAAATCTTTATACATTTCTTGTACCATACGATCCACAAGTTGATCGCAGGTTTCTTTGTTTTCTAATGCACGTTTAATGATTTTATCGTCCACATCCGTGATATTACGCACATAAGTTAAATCGTAGCCTAAAGAGCGTAAATAGCGAGCAATCACATCAAAACATACAAAGGTACGGCCGTGGCCAATATGGCATAAATCGTAAACGGTCACGCCGCACACATACATACCCACTTTTCCTTCATGGATAGGTTTGAACACTTCTTTTTCACGAGTGAGGGTATTAAAGATCTTTAACATATTTTTTCTCTTCTGATTGGAATCCGACCGCACTTTTTCTGCTCATGGTGGCACTTTCTCGCCATTTGTGGAATAATGAATGCCTTAATTTTCAAGAGGAAAACAACATGGTTACATTACACACAAATTTTGGCGATATTAAAATTCAACTTGATTTTGATAAAGCGCCAATCACTGCAGAAAACTTTTTAAATTATTGTAAAAACGGTTTCTATAATAACACAATTTTCCATCGTGTTATTGATGGATTTATGATCCAAGGCGGTGGTATGGAAAGCGGAATGCGTGAAAAAGCAACAAACGCACCGATCCAAAATGAAGCCAATAATCGTTTAAGCAACAAACGTGGCACAATCGCCATGGCGCGTACCTCTGATCCTCATTCTGCAACCGCACAATTTTTCATTAACGTAGCTGATAATGACTTCTTAAACTATCGCTCAAAAGAGATGTTTGGCCGTGAAGTTGTGCAAGAATGGGGCTATGCCGTATTCGGTGAAGTGGTTGAAGGCATGGATGTGGTTGATAAAATCAAAAAAGTAAAAACCGGTAATAAAGGCTTCCACCAAGACGTGCCGACAGAAGATGTGGTGATTACATCCGTTTCTGTAGAATAATTAATTCGGTGTGTGGATACGCAATCTACACACCTTTTTTCTTAAGTAAAATAACATTATGCCTTTCTTCGATACTCATACCCACCTTGATTATCTTCATCATGACACTGGTGAGCCATTAGCTCAGCTCGTGGAGAACGCTAAGCAAGCTGATGTGCAAAAAATCTTGATTGTGGCGGTAAAAGAATCGGATTTTAAAACGATCCAAAATATGAACGCACTTTTCCCTGAGCATCTTTATTATGGGCTTGGGCTACATCCTCTTTATATCAAAGAACATCAAGAGCATGATTTAGAGATATTGGATGCGGCATTATCTATTCGTAATCAAAATTGTACAGCCGTAGCAGAAATAGGCTTAGAGTGTGCGATTCCCGATTTATTGACCGATGAATTATGGCAAAAGCAACAGCACTTTTTGGAAAGTCAGCTTTATTTAGCGAAGAAATACAATCTGTCGGTTAATTTACATAGTCGTAAATCCCACGAGCAATTATTCCGTTTTTTAAAACAGGCTAATTTGCCAAAATGTGGTGTGGTGCATGGTTTTTCTGGAAGTTATGATCAAGCAAAACGATTTGTGGATTTAGGCTATAAAATTGGCGTAGGCGGCACCATTACTTATGAACGTGCAAATAAAACCCGCCAAGCGATTGCGAAGTTACCATTAGATGCGCTGGTATTAGAAACGGATACACCAGATATGCCAGTGTTTGGCTTTCAAGGACAACCTAATCGACCAGAACGGATTGTTCACACCTTTGAGGTGTTATGCCGTTTAAGAAGTGAAAATGCTGAAGTAATTAAAGAAACGGCTTGGCAGAATAGCTTAACCTTATTCGGTTAAACCTTAAAACGGTAAATCACTTGATTGGCTGAACCGCGCCAAACTAAGCTTGGGTCAGCCTGTTCTTGTATAAATTTTCCATCAATGAGCACGTCAATATAAGGTAACATTTGGCGTTGATAATCATCTAGTTCATCTAGTTTATATCCCGTCCACACCCAAATATCCTTATCAGGACATTCTTTTTTTACACGTTGTACAAAAGGAAGTAAGGCTTCAACATTACGAGGATGCATCGGATCCCCACCAGAAAGTGTAAGTCCTTGACGTTTAATGCGCGTATCTTTTAAATCATTGATGATCTGTTGCTCCATTGCTTCATCAAATAATACGCCATTATCAAAAGACCAACTCTTTTGGTTGTAGCAACCACGGCAACCATGCGTACAACCGCTAACGAAAAGGGTACAACGCGTGCCTTCGCCATTTACAACATCGGTAGGGTAGTATTGGAGATAGTTCATGGTTTTACCTCAAAAGTGCGGTTGATTTTCTCGTCAAATTCACCGAATTGATAAATTAACCTTTGCAATACCGGGCCAATTCTTGCATAATAGCCCACCTAATCGCATTGCGATATCAATGGAAATCTTCTCAGTCTCTCGCAACGGTGTCCGGTTTACTCGGTCAGGTTCGGAAGAAAGCAGCCAAAGTCGGAATTTCTGTGTGCCGAGAATAAGCTGGGAAGATTTCCACCCAACTTATCCTTCCTTGTTTTACACACGCTCCACTAATTGTTTGAAGAACCCTTTTTCTAATTGCAATAATTCTGCATAAGTGCCTTTTTCAATTAGCTTTGCTTCATCAATCACATAAAGCTCATCAAATTGCTCAATCGCCGTTAAGCGGTGAGTCACCATAATTAAGGTTTTATTTTCAGCATGGGCAAGAATTAAACGCAGAATTTGGCGTTCCGTTTCTCGGTCTAAACCTTCAGTTGGCTCATCTAATAATAAAATTGGCGCATCATTAAGCAAAATACGCGCTAAGCCTAAACGACGTTGTTCTCCACCAGAAAGTGGACGGCCGCCATCACCTAACCAAATATCTAAACCTTGTTCTTGTTCCAACAATTTGCCTAAACCAACTTGATTTAACACCTCGATCATTTTTTCATCTGAAATCTTGACCGCACTTGCAAATTGCAGATTTTGACGAAGTGTATCGCTAAATACATGAACACGTTGCGTTAAAAAGCAGAATTGGTTGCGTAATGTGTCTTCTGAATAATCAGCAATGGGTTTTCCAGCAAGGAATAATTCTCCTTGATTAGCATCATAATTACGCACTAAAAGCTGTAATAACGTGGATTTTCCGCTGCCTGTTTTACCTAAAATTGCGACTTTTTTGCCTTTTTGAATAGTTAAATTCAAATTCTCTAAAGCACGATTTTGACGTTCAGGATAAGTAAAAGAAAGATCTTTGGCTTCAATTAATGTTGTGGCGTTTTGATCGAACTCCGCTTTGCCATTAAAAGCCACTAATGGTTGTTGTTCGATAATATCTGTCAGGCGTTCAGCTGACGCAATGACTTGCCCGATATGTAAGAATGCAGAACCTAATGGCATTAAGATTTCAAATGAAGCTAAGGCCGCAAAAGTGAAGAGCGCAATAAATGCCATGCGATATTCATCGTTACCAAACTCCGCTTGTGAGCTAAACCACAACATTGCGGCAATAATTAAACCATTTAAAAAGAGTGAAAGTGCGGTTGAAAATCCGCTTAAATTTGCTTCTTTTTGCTGGTCTGCTTGCCAGTTAGCTTCAGTTTTAGCCATGTTATCTTTCAATTTATCTTCAGCATTAAAGAGCAATAATTCCGCTTGTGCTTGGATAAATTCTAAGAATTGCGTGCGATAAAGTGCGCGTGAATGCACGAGTTTATCGCCAAATTTTTTACCCAGTTTGTAGAAAACGGTTGGAATGACGAATACTAATAAAAGCAGGCTCACACCTAAACCTAAGGCTAAAGGTGCATTAACAAAACTTAAGCCAATACACATGGCTAGAATTACAAAAATAGCCGTAATAAATGGCGCAATTAAGCGAAGGTAAAGGCTATCGAGGGTATCTACATCCGACACTAAGCGGTTTAATAAATCGCTGTTACGGTAGCGATTTAACACCGCAGGGCTTAAGGGAATAATCTTCTCAAAAACTTGCACGCGTAATTTAGCCAAAATGCGGAAAGTCGCATCGTGCGTCACTAACTTTTCAAAATAGCGGAAAAAGGTGCGGCTAATAGCAAGCCCACGCACAGAAGCAGATGGATAGAAGAAATTAAATAACGTGCCAAGACCCGCAATGGCCGTTGCCGCTAAAAACCAACCCGAAGTGGTCAGCAAGCCAATACTGGATACGAGGCCCGTGATCATTAAAACCAAGCCTAAAAATAAAGGCAGCTTGGCGAATTTAAATAAACGTAAAAAGGGAAGTAAAGCACGCATTATTGAATATCCTCTTTTCGTTGAGCCAATAATTCGGCAAAGAAGCCTTGATCTTTTAATTGGTTGAAATGCCCTTGTTGAACAATTTCACCTTCTTGCATCACAAAAATATTGTCACATTGTTTTAGATCTTCAATACGGTGTGTGATCATTAAGGTCGTTTGGTTATGGCTCATTTCTGCAAGGGCAGCAAGTACCAGATTTTCAGACTGAGCATCCAGGCTAGCCGTTGGCTCATCGAGTAATAATAAATTGCCTTTGCGTAGTAAAGCGCGAGCGATCGCTAAGCGTTGAGCTTGGCCTACAGATACACCAATCCCACCATCTTTAATTTCACTATCTAAGCCTAATTTATCGGTAAACTCTTTCGCTTGAGCAGAAATCAAGGCTTGCTCAATTTGCTCATCAGTAGCTTGAATATCACCTAAAAGTAGGTTTTCTTTGATTCTGCCTTGTAGCAGTAATGGGTTCTGACCTACCCACGCAATTTGTTTACGCCAGTCGCTTAAACGGCTTTGATTCAGTTCCACACCGTTAATTTTTAAGCAGCCTTCATAAGGCAAGAAACCCAGTAATACATTGATTAAAGAGGTTTTTCCTGCACCACTTTGGCCCACAAGGGCAATATGGCTTTCTTCCGGAATATGGAATGAAAGGGGTTTAGTTAATGGTTGACCTTGTGGAGAAAGCGCCACTAAATTTTCAGCCTGAATGTCGACCGCACTTTGCGCTGGAATTTGTTCATTGCCTTGATGTGCAATTAAATAATCCGCCTCTAAGAAATCAACAATGGCATCAGCCGCACCAATACCAGCTGCACGATCGTGGTAGTAAGTCCCGAGATCACGCAATGGTTGATAAAACTCTGGTGCCAGAATTAAGCAGAAAAAACCGGTAAATAAGGTCAGCGTAGTGCCATAAGTGCCAAATTCGACTTGGCCTAAATAGCTAAAACCAAAGTACACCGCCATTAAAGCAATGGAAATGGAGGTGAAAAACTCTAACACAGCAGAAGAGAGAAACGCCATTTTAAGTACCGTCATGGTCGTTTCACGGAAGTCTTCTGTTGTGTTTTCAATATGTTGTGTTTGTTCTGAAGTGCGGTTGAAAAGACGTAAGGTTTCTAAACCACGTAAGCGATCCAAGAATTGTGCACTTAAGCGAGAAAGGGTCGCCATATTTTTTTGGCTGCTATCCGCTGCTGCAATCCCCACCAGAATCATAAAAATTGGTACAAGCGGTGCAGTGACCATCAAAATCAATCCAGCCGCCCAGTTGAGCGGGAATACGGCAATTAAAATCACCATTGGTACAATGGCAGACAAACTTTGTTGTGGTAAGAAGCGCGCATAGAAGTTATGCAGATTTTCAACTTGTTCAAGCATGATACTTGCCCAGCTACCGGCGGGTTTATTATTGATGGTAGCTGGTCCCACTTGGTGGATTTTGTCTAAGATCTTTTGGCGCATATCGTTGCGTAGTAATCGACCAGCTTTAAAGCCAATTTTTTCGCGCAGCCATAAAATGGCCGCACGCAAAGCAAAAGTCATGATTAATGCAATAAAATAGAGAACCAATTCAGTGCGATCGACATTTTGCATAATGAGCTTGTCGAGCAATGTCGCAAGAAAATAGGTTTGAGCCACAAGAATTAAGGAAGAAAGTGTGGCAAGGGCAATATTGGTGTGCATTAATTTTTTAACAGGTTGTTGTTGCGCACGAAGCCATTTTTGTAAGTATTTTTGGCGAAGTTTGTCCATTGTTTTTGTTTATCCTAGGATAGGATGGGTTGGCTAGAGGATTAAAAAATCTACCTTTGAAAAATAATAGGTGCGTGAAACCTTGTTTTACGCACCTTACATGAGAATTTAGCGCACTTATTCTTGTGCATCTAAATAACGTTCAGCATCTAATGCAGCCATACAGCCTGTACCTGCTGAAGTAATAGCTTGGCGATAGTTGTGATCCATTACATCACCCGCAGCAAATACGCCTTCCACAGACGTTGCTGTTGCATTGCCTTCAAGACCAGACTTCACAACGATATAACCGTTATTAAGTTCAAGCTGACCTTGGAAGATTTCAGTGTTTGGCGCATGACCGATGGCAATAAATAAACCGTCTAATTTCACGTCTTCTTTTTCGCCAGTTTTCACGTTTTCTAAACGTACACCTGTTACGCCCATGTTATCGCCTAACACTTCATTCAAAGTGCGGTCAGTATGAAGCACGATTTTGCCTTCTTCGACTTTTTTGTATAAGCGATCGATTAAGATTTTTTCCGCACGGAAGCTATCGCGACGGTGGATTAAATGTACTTCAGACGCAATATTGGCTAAGTAAAGCGCTTCTTCAACTGCGGTATTTCCGCCACCGACAACGGCAACCGGTTTATTGCGATAGAAGAAACCATCACAGGTTGCACAAGCTGAAACGCCACGGCCTTTATAAGCGGTTTCAGATTCTAATCCGATATAACGTGCTGATGCCCCTGTTGCGATGATTAACGCATCACATGTGAAGGTTTGCATATCGCCATAAAGTTTGAATGGGCGAGAAGATAAATCGACTTTATTGATATGATCAAACACGATTTCGGTTTCAAATTTTTCAGCATGTTGCAACATACGTTGCATTAAACCAGGGCCAGTTGTCATTTCAAAATCACCCGGCCAATTTTCAATTTCATCTGTGGTAGTAAGTTGCCCACCTTGTTGAAGACCGGTCACTAAAACAGGTTTTAAGTTTGCGCGAGCAGCATAAATAGCCGCAGTATAACCCGCAGGGCCCGAACCTAAAATTAATAATTTACTGTGTTTAACGTCTGACATAAAGAATCCTTTGTTTATAAAATAAAGCATGAGGCTTTTGGAATTCGTTCATTATAAAGCCTTCATGCATAAAAAAATAGTTGATCGTATTAGTAAAGCAATGAATAGAGCCATCGGCGATATTTATTGGTGATAGGATCTGCATTGCCAATGGCTGATAAAATAGATAAAAACTGTTGTTTCACTTCACCATTTTCTGCAGAAAGATCTTGTTTTAGAATGTTAAATAATAAATCCAATGCTTCTTCATTTCGATTGGCTTGATGTAGCTGAACAGCCAATTTCAACGCAATTTCAGGCGTTGGATTTTTCGCATAATCCGCTTGTAATTGCTGAATTTCTGGTGTATCAGCCGCTTTAATTAAAAGTTCAATTTGCGCTTGTAAGCCATGCCAACGGCTGTCGCGATCCTGAATTGGAATTTGCGCTAAAATATCTGCCGCTGGCTCTGTTTTTTTCATGGCGATATAGGTTTCTGCATAAAGTAATGCGACATCGCTGTTTTTCTTATCTGAAAGCTCCCAGGCTTCTTTCAGTAGTGGAAGGGCCGAGTCGTAATCTTCCACTTGTAAAAAGTCCAAGGCTTTTTGGAATTTTAAATCTTCTTCTTTTGGCAAAATGGCGCTCAAACGTTGCAATAAGCTGGCTTCATCTAATGCACCTGGGAACGCATCTAATGCTTGTGCTTCTTTAAAAAGATAAGTTGTAGGCAACGCTTGAATACGAAATTGTGCGGCAATCATTTGCTCCGTTTCACAATTGACTAAGCCGAGAATAAATTGTCCTTGGTGTTGTTCTGCCACGCGTTGTAATAGATTGGCAAAATCTGCCGATTCTTTATGGCTTGGTGCGTAAAAGTTAATGACAAGCGGGGTTTCGACGGAACGTTGCAACGTTTCCGTAAGATTTTGTTCGTTGAGTTCAACTAAAAAAGGTAAATCTGACATTTTTATTCCTTGATCAATGGAAAATGATACCTGATTTTAACAAAGTGCGGTCAGTTTTAGAAATGTTTTACAGGAAAAGAAAAGGGCAGTGTTAATCTGCCCTTATTCGCTATCTATTTTTATTCTTTTGTTTCTTCCACTTTATCTTCTGGAAGCACGAGGTTAAGAATTAAGGCAAGTAATGAACCTACAGTAATACCTGAACCGAGCACTTCTTTGAAAAAGTGCGGTAATTTATCAAGCAATTCTGGACGAGTCGTCACCGCTAAGCCGCAGCCAATGGAAATCGCGATAATTAAACCATTGCGTTTGCTACGTGCCACTTTATCCAACATTTGGATACCTGCAGCGATAATCATCGCGAACATCATTAAGCCTGCACCACCTAATACAGGCAATGGAATTGAAACAATTAATGCGCCGAATACAGGGAATAAGCCTGCTAGCGCTAGAAGTACACCGGTTAGCGCAACCACGTGACGACTTGCCACGCCCGTTAGAGAAATGACACCAATGTTTTGTGAGAATGAAGAGAATGGTGTGGTGGACATAATGGCAGCTAGGGCAGATCCTAAACCATCGGCTAAAACGCCACCGCGTAAATGTTTGCCGGTGATTTCGGTTTTGGTAGCATTACCTAGTGCTAGGAAGTTACCGCTTGATTCAACAATCGTCACTAAATACGCAATGGACATGCCGATAATACCTGAAATTGGGAAGGCTAAGCCAAAGTGTAGTGGTTGTGGAATCGCAAAAGTTTGAGCTTGTTTTACGCCTTCAAAGCTTACCCAGCCCATGGCTAAACAAACGAGATAGCCTGTCATCATTCCAATAACGATTGCTGCGGCAGAGAAAATCCCTTTGCCCCATTGCACGAGCACGACTACGATCACCAACACAAAGCTCGCCATCATTAAGTTTTCTGGCGTCGCATAATTCGCATCACCACGTTGACCACCCGCGAACCAGTCAACCGCAACTGGAATCAGGCTTAAGCCGATCATCATGACAACAGTCCCCGTCACAAGTGGTGGAAACAATTTGCGAATATACGGCATGAAGAAACTGCCGATAATCATCACTAAGGAACCAATGAGAGAAGAACCTAGAATACCAGCGATACCATATTCACTAAAACCAATGGCCAGTGCGGCGGCAACGAAAGTAAAACTGGTTCCCATCACACTTGGTAAACGAATGCCCACAGGTCCTAAGCCTTTACATTGGATAACCGTGACTACACCAGAAATTAAAAGCGCAGCATTAACTAATGTAATGGTATCTTCGGTCGGTAATTTTAAGACGTTACCAATGACCAATGGTACGGCAATAATACCCCCGAGTGCAGCAAGTAAATGTTGTGCCGCAAGGAGTAAACTCAATCCGAAAGGTGGTTTGTCTTCCACGGTATAAAGTAGGTTGTTATTCATAGGTTCTTTTAAGTATAAAAAAATTGTGCGAATTATACGTGAAATTCTCATTTACGCAAACGTTTGCGTAGGTAAAATAAAAAAGAGCGGTTAAAAATCATGTTATTTTCAACCGCTCTTGTCTGTTTTAAAGGCTACATCCAGAATAGATAAGCAATAGTTGCAATAACGATTATACAGGTTAAATCAATAAACTTACCGACACGAACCATTTCAGATTGTTTGACAAAGCCTGTGGCGTACACAATTGCATTAGGCGGTGTACCAACCGGCATCATAAAAGCACAAGATGCACCCAAACCAATAATCATCGCAAAACCAAGCGGAGGCATATTGAGTGCTTGAGCGATAGATATAAAGATTGGGACAAGTAAGGCTGCACTTGCCGTGTTTGAAGTAAACTCGGTCAAAATCACAATAAATGCTGCAACAATTAATGCCATCACATAGTAGTGGCCCCCCTCAATAATGAAGACTATACCATCCGCCATGATTTTGCTTGCACCAGAATGGGTAAGAACCGAGCTTAATGTTAAACCACCACCAAAGAGGAAAAGTACGCCCCATTCTGTATTTTCTTGTACTTCTTTCCAGCTTGCGATGCCTGTTACACAAATAACAATTGCTGCAGAGAGTGCGACCATACTATCAAAACTGCCGATTGGTTTAGGGAGTCCTAATAATTGAGAAATAATGGGATTGAGATAGCCGCCAAAAATCCAAAGAATTGCCACCGCTACAAAAATCGCTAAAGTTAAAATACGTTTTTTATTCATATGGATTTTGGCAAATTCGGCTTCAAAATGAAGGTTTAATTTCGGTTTAAAGACGATGTATAACCAACCGATGATAATTGGGAATAAAATTAACATCACTGGCGTGCCATACATTAACCAGTCAGCAAAACCTAAATGAAGCTGAGAGGCAGCGATGGCATTAGGAGGGCTTCCTACCAAAGTCCCCATACCCCCAATAGTGGCACTATAGGCGATGCCTAATAATACAAATATATAAGTGTTATGTTCTTTATTACGATCTAATTGGCTTAAGATCGTCATGGAAAGTGGTATCATCATTGCCGCTGTAGCCGTATTACTCATCCACATAGATAAAAAAGCCGTGGCTAAGAATAGATAAAGAACAGCAATGAATAATCGACCTTTGGCTAATTGCATAATTTTATTGGCAATCATTTGGTCAATTTTTTGCACATTTAATGCGGTCGCAAGCGCAAATCCGCCAAAAAATAAGAAAATAGTTGGATCGGCAAAAGCCACCAAGGCCTCACGACTATTTACCAATCCTAATAATACGGACAGGATAGGAACAAATAGCGCTGTAATCGTGACATTTACTGCTTCAGTAAGCCATAAAATTGCCACGAATGCTAATAATGCTAAACCTTTATTGACTGCTAGCTCAAAAGGAAGCGTGTTTAATAAAACAAAGAAGAGCACGACATCGACGAGGAATATAATCGCATTTTTATTCCAAGCTTTGGCTCTTGAGTTAGTAACAGGGGTTTGTTGCATATTTTTCCTCATATTTGTTAATAGTCGCCGATTGTAGCACAAGAAAGATTAATCAGAAAAGAAGACATACTCAAAACGGATTAGTATCATAATAAAGAAGTATTATTAATATATTGAATTTATTAAAGATAACCTTATAAATCAGATGTTAAACTAATAAGATAAAATCGCTTTCACTTGCTTTTGTAATGTTGGAACTATCTCTTGCTCAAACCATGGATTTTTCTTGAGCCAAATTTGATTGCGTGGAGAAGGGTGAACAAGCGGAAGAAAGTGGGGAAGAAAATCACGGAAATGGTGAACCGTCTCAGTCACATTAAGCTCGTTTTCAGGTAAATAATATTTTTGTGCATATTGCCCGATAAGAATGGTGAGCTCGATATTGGGCAAGTTAGCGAGAATTGCTGGATGCCATTTTTCCGCAAAGCCTTTGCGCGGTGGTAAATCACCCGATTTTCCTTTCCCAGGGTAATAAAAATCCATCGGGATGACTGCAAACATACCCGAGTGATAAAAGGTATCGCGATCCACACCTAGCCATTTGCGTAGGCGATCACCGCTTTTATCATTCCAATATAAACGACTTTCTTGCGCTTTAATTCCGGGGGCTTGTCCGACAATATTAATACGAGCTGTCGTTGGTGCCGCAAAAAGCGGTTCAATTCTTTTTGCTGTGAATGATTGATTATCGGGATCTTGCATAATGGATTGCGTGATTTGTGTCAGTGTTGGCATGGTACTTCCTTATTTATTGAAATAAAAATAGCTCACTTTTGATGAGCTATTTTATCATAATCAATGCTGCGACATTATAGGTGTTTCACTCGACGTTTTACTTCTTCTTGTTTGCCAGCGTTGAATGGACGAGCATCAGGGCTGCCGAGATAACCACAAACTCGTCGGGTCACGGAGACTTTTGCACTGTCATGGTTGCCACATTTCGGACAAACAAAGCCTTTACTTGTGCAATTAAACTCTCCCGTGAAGCCACATTCGTAACATTCATCAATTGGCGTATTGGTGCCGTAATAAGGCACGCGATCGTAGCTATAATCCCACACATCTTCGAGTGCTTTGAGGTTATGTTGAATGTTAGGGTATTCGCCATAACAGATAAAGCCGCCACTTGCTAGTTTAGGATAAGGCATTTCAAAGTCTAATTTATCGTATGGATTGACTTTTTTCTCTACATCTAAGTGATAGCTGTTAGTGTAGTAGCCTTTATCGGTAACGCCGTCAATGACACCAAATTGTTTGGTATCTAAACGGCAGAAACGATCGCACAAGTTTTCACTTGGTGTGGAATAAAGGCTAAATGCATAGCCGGTTTCTTTCTGCCATTGTTTTACCGCTTCGCTTAAACGACGCACAATCGCGATGCCTTTTTCACGCAGTTGCTCATCGTCAAAAATATGTCCCTTTTTATACAGTGCATTGATGGTTTCATGAATGCCAATATAGCCTAAAGAAATTGATGCTCGTCCATTTTTGAAAATATCCGCAACATTATCATCGGCTTTTAGTCGAACGCCGCAAGCGCCTTCCATATAGAGAATTGGCGCGACACGAGCTTTGGTATTTTCTAGGCGCGCAATACGGGTAAGTAAGGCTTTCTTCGCGAGGACTAAGCGTTCATCTAAAGTGCGGTAGAATTTTTCTTCATTTCCTTGTGCTTCAATGGCAATACGGGGCAGATTCAAACTCACCACACCTAAATTATTGCGACCATCATGCACTTCATGACCGTTTTCTTCATAGGCACCTAAGAAGCTACGACAACCCATTGGGGCTTTGAATGAGCCAGTGACTTTAACCACTTGATCATAGTTTAAAATATCTGGATACATGCGTTTTGAAGCGCATTCTAATGCCAGTTTTTTAATGTCATAGTTTGGATCTTGTTCGTTTTGGTTCACGCCTTTTTTAATGGTAAAGACCAGTTTAGGGAAGACGGGCGTTTTATGATTTTTACCCAAGCCACGAATACGGTTTTTCAAAATCGATTGCTGAATTAACCGTTCTTGCCAACTTGTACCTAAGCCAAAACCAAAGGTAACAAAGGGCGTTTGACCATTTGATGTATGGAGCGTATTGACTTCATATTCAAGGGATTGGAACGCATCAAAACATTCTTTTTCAATTAGCGCTTTCGCATAACCTTCCGCATCCGGAATTTGCCATTGGGCGGCATTTTTCAAATGTTTTTCAAAGCTGAGTTGAACATAAGGTGCAAGTACTTCATCAATACGATTAATGGTTGTACCGCCATAAATATGGCTAGCGACTTGAGCAATAATTTGTGCGGTAACCGCTGTTGCTGTACCGATAGATTTAGGCGGCTCAATTTCAGCATTGCCTATTTTAAAACCATGTGAAAGCATGCCTTTTAGATCAACGAGCATGCAGTTAAACATTGGGAAAAATGGCGCATAATCTAAGTCGTGATAGTGGATTTCCCCTTTTTCATGGGCTTCAACAACATCTCTTGGCAGAATATGACGTTTGGCATAATGTTTTGCCACAATACCTGCCAGTAAATCACGTTGGGTAGGGATAACTTTCGCATCTTTATTGGCGTTTTCATTAAGCAATTCCACGTTGCTTTGCTCAATCAGCCCTTCAATTTCTTTAGTTAATTGGCTGCGTTTTTCACGTGCAAGATCACGATCGTGACGATATTCAATATAGGCACGTGCAATTTGTGGATACTTGCTTGTCATTAAGTGATCTTCAACAATTTTTTGAATCTGGTTGATATCAATTTCATGCTGATAATGACTAAAAATTTCAGTATTAATTCGCTGGCTCAGCTCATGAATATAAATTTCATCAACAATATTGACCGCACTTGCTGCTTTTTTGATTGCATTAGTAATGCGTTGTAGGTCAAACCCAATTCGTGAACCATCACGCTTAATCACAAAGAAAGCGTTCATTTTATGACTCCTGTAAGGTCGCTATGAAAAAAAATTGAAAGCACTATATATAGTTTTGTTTAATAGTTCAACACACAATATATAGTGTTATTTTGTATTTTTCGATGGTTGAAATTGAGTTGAAACCTTGATAAATCTGGGAAGTAAGAGTGTTTTTGTTGAGAATTATTCTCAAATTATTTTGTAATAAATTTGATCTTAATCAAGTTTTTGGCAATAAAAAAACGGACGAAAAATCGTCCGCTCTTTAAGTCATAGAAAAGAAATTAAGCTGCAACCATTACCATAGCTGGGCGAATCACACGACCATTTAAGGTATAGCCTTTTTGTAAAACGGTGGTGATTTGGTTGCTTTCAAACCCTTCAGCTGGTTGCATAGAGATAGCTTGGTGGAGATCAGGGTTAAAGGTTTCACCCACTGCACCAACAGGTTCGACACCAAAGCGAGAAACCGTTGAGAGTAACTCTTTTAAAGTCAGCTCCACACCATCGAATAACGCTTTGATGCTTTCATCTTCCTTATTAGCAGGTGTTGAAAGCGCACGCTCTAAGTTATCAATGGTATTTAAAATGTCTTTTGAAAATTTTTCTAGTGCAAATTTATGCGCTTTTTCAATATCTTGTTCGCTACGGCGACGCATATTGTCAATTTCTGCACGCGTGCGAAGCAATAAATCTTGTTCTTTTTTAGAGGTTTCTTCGACTTGCGCTTTTAATTGTTCTTCAAGCTCTTGTACACGAGCGATCGCTTCTTCTAACGGATCTTCCGTTGAAGTGGTTTCCTGTTGAACTTCTTCAACAAGTTCTTCATTTTCATTTAAGTTTTGTGCTTGTTCTGACATCTTTTTCTCCATTTATCAAAAATTAGTGCTATTTTAGCAAAATTGAATTGCTATGTAATATAATGGCTAAAATTTTAAATTCAAGTGGGGTCAGAAATCGGTGAGTTTGCACTTGGGAGCAATCATAGTTATGGATGAATTAGTCAAATCATTTAAAACCATCGCCTTGATGGGAAAACCGCGTCGCGATCTTAATTTGCAAATGCATAAAAACTTGTATCAATGGCTGAAAGAGAGAGGCTATCGAGTTTTAGTGGAAAAAGACGTCGGTGAAAAATTTGGTTTACCCGAAGAGGTGTTAGCGACAGTTGAACAAATCGGTAAGCAAGCACAACTTGTGATAGTGATCGGTGGTGATGGCAATATGCTAGGGCGAGCTCGTATTTTGGCTAAATATCATATTCCAATGATTGGTATAAACCGAGGTAACTTGGGCTTTTTGACCGATATCGACCCGAAAAATGCTTATGCGCAGCTTGAAGCTTGTTTGGAACGCGGCGAGTTTTTTGTCGAAGAGCGTTTTTTATTGGAAGCTAAAATTGAACGCAATGGGGAAATTATTTCTAGCGGTAATGCGGTAAATGAGGCGGTGATTCACCCCGCTAAAATTGCGCACATGATTGATTTCCATGTTTATATCAACGATAAATTTGCCTTTTCTCAACGTTCAGACGGGTTGATTGTTTCCACTCCAACAGGTTCAACGGCTTATTCACTTTCTGCTGGTGGCCCGATTTTAACGCCAAATTTAAATGCGATTTCCCTTGTGCCGATGTTCCCGCACACACTTTCTTCTCGACCATTAGTCATTGATGGCGACAGCAAAATTTCCATTCGCTTTGCTGAGCATAATACTTCTCAATTAGAAGTTGGCTGTGATAGTCAAATGGCACTCGATTTTTGCCCAGATGATGTGGTTCATATTGAAAAAAGCCCGCACAAACTGCGCCTATTACACTTGAAAAATTATAATTATTACAATGTATTAAGCACGAAATTAGGCTGGCTTAAAAATTTCTAATCCAAAAAGTTAAAAAATCTCTTTACTGTATATTATATCAGTTGTAATATATGGATATACAGTTAAGGAGATTTTTATGCTAATCCAACTTACCATCAATAATTTTGCAATTGTTCGTCAATTAGAAATTGAATTGGCGAAAGGAATGTCTGTGATTACGGGGGAAACCGGCGCAGGGAAATCCATTGCTATTGATGCGTTGGGATTATGCTTGGGGCAGCGTATTGAAACCTCTATGGTTCGAGAAGGGCAGGAAAGAGCTGAAATTTGCGCGACATTTTTTATTGAACTAACTAACCCCGCTTATCAGTGGTTGCAAGAGCAAGAATTGCAAGATCCTGATAATCCCTCCGATTGTATTCTACGTCGTGTCATTAATGCAGATGGGCGTTCTAAAGCCTTTATCAATAGCACGCCTGTATCGGCTTCCCAATTAAAAGAAATAGGACAATATCTTATTCATATTAATGGGCAGCACGCTTCGCAGTTATTATTGAAAAATGATTATCAGCTTCAGTTGGTGGATACATTTGCACATCACCATGATTTACTCGCACAAATGCGAGAAGATTATCGAGCCTGGAAAAATCTTCAAACACAAGTTAAAAACTTCCAACAACAAGTCGCCGAGAATGAAGCGAAGAAACAACTTTTACAATATCAGGTAGAAGAATTGGATGAGTTTGCCCTTCGTCCAAATGAATATTTAGAATTAGAAGAGGATCAACGTCGTCTATCAAATAGCGAACAGCTGACACAATTATCACAATCAGCCTTACAGCTACTCAGTGAAAATGAGACTGTGAGTATCGATTCTATGCTTTATCGTGCGACACAGTATATTGATGAATTAAGTGAGTTAGATCCTCGCTATGCATCCGTTCAAACGATGTTGAATGATGCACTTATCCAAGTGCAAGAGGCGACAAGTGAAGTCCAACACCTTGCTTCTCATATTGAGCAAGATCCGATGTTATTACAAGAGATTGAGCAGCGTTTAGGTCAAGCTTTACAACTTGCACGCAAGCACAATGTGAAACCTGAAGAGTTAGTGGAATGGCATCAAAAATTAAAAGCAGAATTGACCGCACTTTTAGATTTTTCAGAAAGTGAAGAACGTCTGATTCTGGAAGAAAAAGCCGCCTTTGAGAAAATGCAACATACGGCAAAACAATTACATGAAAGCCGTTACCAAGCTGCCGAGAAATTAGCGCGCCAGGTGACACATTCTATTAAAGGGCTTGCAATGGAAAATGCCGAGTTTTTCATTGAAGTGAATTCGGATTTAGCTAAAGTAGCGGCAAATGGGGCAGATAATATCGTTTTTACTTTACGCAGTAATTTAGGACAACAAGCACAACCGCTAGCAAAAGTGGCATCAGGTGGTGAATTGTCTCGTATTTCATTAGCGATTCAAGTCTTAACGTCCGATCAATCGGCGATTCCAACGCTGATCTTTGATGAAGTGGATGTTGGGATTAGTGGAAAAACTGCGAGTGTAGTGGGTAAATTATTGCGTCAATTAGGTGATAAATGCCAAGTGCTCTGTGTGACCCATTTACCACAAGTGGCATGCCACGGACATCATCAATTTAATGTTGAGAAATTTACCGTTGATGATAAAACAGAAACTAAAATGACCGCACTTTCTCAAGAAGAGCGCGTTCCTGCTCTTGCAAGATTGCTCGGTGGTAGTGAAATTACGGATCTTGCTTTAGCAAATGCACAAGAGATGTTAGATTTAGTCAAATAGAATGAAGTGAATGGGCATTTTATAGCCCATTTAAGGCATTAATGACTCGAATTTCGTTAAACTGTTTAAGTTGTTCTTGTCTAATTTCAATTTCTTGAAGTTGACCGGATTGCAATAGATGTGTCCGTTGTGTGCCTTGTAATAAAGGGGTATTGGGGGTAAACCATTGACCGCCTTTTCTAAAGGCGAGATTGCCAATAGAACAGTCCGTCACAAAGCCACCTTTAATAATAATGATTTCATCAGCCTCTCCCTTTTGTGCAAATAATGCGTTGATAAGTTCACGATCAGTATATTTGAGCGAATAATCAATTTCATTACAGACTATGGGCTTGAATACACGATGTATTTTAGGTGTATATTCAAGGTATGTAATTTTGGTTTGATGAGCGTTGTAGTCAATTCGACAGCGAACAAGCTTATTATCTAGCTCCTTAGGGACTTGAATTAGATCTAAAAGATTAAAAAAAGTGACCGCACTTTTTCCATAGTAAGTGATAAGGCTACGCTCATAGCGAGCTTGATGCAGAGCAATATTTTGAATTTTGCCGTTTTCAATGGCGATGGTTTCAAATAAAGGGAACATTACTTTTCCTTTTGAATTGGAAGGTAAACTTTGGCAATCAACTCTTGATATTCATCTTCAAGTTGGCTTTGAATGGTAATGCCGCCACCACTACGAAAATAAAATTTATTCTCTTTTTGTTCAATAAAACGAATTGCGACGGCGCTATTTAGACTTTCGCCATCAAAAATACCGAAAATTCCTGTGTAATAACCTCGTTCTTGCTTTTCAGCTTGTTGGATAATGGAAACCGTTTTTTCTTTAGGCGCACCGCTAATCGAACCAGCGGGTAAAAGTGCAGCTAATATTGAGCCAATTTTATTTTGCCAATTATTCTCCAGTTCACCACAAATTTCTGAACTGGTTTGCAGTATTTCGCCTCGTTCTGTGTAAATACTATCGATGTAGCGAAAACGAGATACTCTGATGTTTTTTGCAACCATTGAAAGATCATTACGCATTAAATCGACAATGGTGTAATGTTCTCGTTGCTCTTTTTCATCATTTAACAAATTCGCTTTGGCATTAGGCCGGCTCGCATCAATCGTTCCTTTCATGGGATACGTATAAATTTTGTTTTGTCGAATTTGCACAAAGGATTCAGGGGAAAAGCAGATAAATTGATCCTTCAAAAGTAATTTATAAGGTGCTTCAACCGAGTGAAAAATTTGAGTTAAATTGCCACTTAATTTGATTCCGGTAGGATAAGTGAGATTGAGTAAATAGGAATTACCTTTTTGTAATTCGCGTTGAACAAGATGAAATCCTTGTTCATATTGATGTAATGTAATGGGCTTTTTATCAATGATAGACAAAGCAAAGTGCGGTTGATTTTCAGGGATATTTTTTACGCTTTGAATATCCCAAATTAGCCCTTTTTCAATGCTTTCATCAAAAGAACAAATAAGAGGTTTCTTCTGTTCAAAATCAATTAAGAAGAAAAAAGGTTGGCGTAATGCGCCATAAGCATTAGCTTGATGAATAAATGTTTGCATGGCTTGTAGATAAAAAAATAAAAAGGATTTTAACGCAGAATCGCTATAATGTTGAAATGAATTTAGTCACCGAATTATGGCACTAGCCCGTATGAAAAAAATTTTAGTTATCAATAACCATGATTCTTTTACTTATAATTTAGTGGATCTTATTCGCCAATTACAGGTACGTTTTGATGTGGTAAGTATTGAAGATTTATCATTAGATTGTGTAGAAGGTTATACACATATTTTAATTTCTCCAGGACCAGATGTTCCAAGCACGTATCCACAATTATTTGCGATGTTAGAACGATTTTATCAAACAAAGTCCATTTTAGGTGTTTGTTTAGGACATCAAACCCTTTGTGAATTCTTTGGCGGAGAACTCTATAATTTGCCAAGTGTGCGTCATGGGCAGAAACGCCGTTTAAAAGTGCGGTCAAATTCAGGCTTATTTTTAGGGCTTCCAGCCGAATTTGAAATAGGTCTTTATCATTCCTGGGCAGTACAAACTGAGAGTATACCAGAGACATTAGAAATTACAGCTGTTTGTGATGATGAAATCGTGATGGCAACACAGCACAAAAATTTACCTATTTTTTCTGTGCAATTTCATCCTGAGTCTTACATGTCAGAATTCGGTGAACAAATGTTACAAAATTGGTTAAATTTCAAAAATACTTGATAGGAATGCTTGCGTATTAGTCAAAAAAGCGTATTATAGACGTCTATACGTCAATACATCCAAAAGAGAAGAGAACTTATGTCTAGCTATTTATTTACTTCTGAATCTGTTTCAGAAGGACATCCAGATAAAATTGCCGATCAAATTTCTGATGCAGTACTTGATGAAATTTTAAAACAAGATCCTAAAGCACGTGTGGCTTGTGAGACCTATGTCAAAACAGGGATGGCGTTAGTCGGTGGTGAAATTACCACATCAGCATGGGTTGATATTGAAAACCTCACTCGACAAGTGATTTGTGATATTGGTTACAAACATTCTGAAATGGGCTTTGATGGCAATTCTTGTGCCGTATTAAATGCGATTGGTAAGCAATCATCAGATATTAATCAAGGTGTGGATCGTGAGAATCCATTAGATCAAGGTGCGGGTGACCAAGGGATCATGTTTGGTTATGCAACAAATGAAACCGAAGTCTTGATGCCTGCAGCGATTACTTATGCACATCGTTTAATGGAAAAACAAGCCGATGTGCGTAAAAGTGGAAAACTCGCGTGGTTACGCCCAGATGCGAAAAGCCAAGTGACTTTGAAATATGAAGATAACAAAATCGTGGGCGTGGATGCGGTAGTGCTTTCTACACAGCATAGTGAAGAAGTGTCACAAAAAGAAATTTATGAGGGCGTGATGGAAGAAATCATCAAGCCAATTTTGCCAAGCGAATGGTTATCTCAACAAACAAAATATTTCATTAACCCAACAGGGCGTTTTGTAATTGGTGGCCCAATGGGCGACTGTGGTTTAACGGGGCGTAAAATCATTGTCGATACCTACGGTAGCGCGGCTCGTCATGGTGGTGGTGCATTTTCTGGTAAAGATCCATCAAAAGTAGACCGTTCAGCTGCTTATGCAGCACGTTATGTGGCGAAAAATATTGTTGCAGCAGGTCTTGCAGATCGTTGTGAAATTCAACTTTCTTATGCAATTGGTGTGGCAGAGCCAACCTCTATTATGGTGGAAACCTTTGGTACAGGAAAAGTATCAAACGAATTATTGGTTAAGTTAGTGCGTGAATTCTTTGATTTACGTCCTTATGGTTTAATTAAAATGTTAAATTTAATTCAACCAATTTATCGCCAAACTGCTGCGTATGGACATTTCGGTCGTGAACAATTCCCATGGGAAAAAGTGGATCGCGCAGAAGAGTTGCGAGCAGCAGCCGGTCTTAAATAAATAAAATATGTATGATAAAAACCGCTAAATTAGCGGTTTTTGTTTACTTAACATGATGATGTCATCTCAAACCCAGTTTCGGCATTTAAAAATGCAGGTACAGCGCAAACTTGCAGAAACATTACAACTGACTGAAAATCACTTTCAACGGAAATTTCCTATTCCGACAATCAGTTATGACTTGCGAGGTGTAAAGGCTGGCGTTGCATACTTGCAGAAAAATGAGATTAAATTTAACCGCACTTTACTACTCGAGAACTCAGATGAATTTATTCGTCAGGTGGTTCCACACGAATTAGCCCACCTTATTGTGTATCAAGTATTTGGGCGAGTGAAACCGCATGGACAGGAATGGCAAGCGGTGATGACGCAGTTATTTAATCTCCCTGCCGATACTTGTCACCAATTTGATGTGGAAAGTGTACAAGGTAAAATGTTTGCTTATCAGTGTGAATGTCAGACCCATTATTTAACGATTCGTCGGCATAATCGCATTCAACGCGACAAAATTATCTATTTATGTCGAAAATGCCGAGGAAAATTATTTTTTCATGATGAAAATAAGTAAGTGATATGATATATTTCCAGTGTTTTCAATCAAATAACAGGGGTTATCCAATGAAAAAATCATTATTAGCTATCGTTGTCGGTGCATTAGCGGTTGCTTCAACTGCAAATGCTGGTTTATTTGCCGAAGGTGATCTAGGTCTTTCAAGAACTAAATTAAGCAATGGTGGTTCAAGCAAAACTAAAATTGAGCCTCGTGTTGCAGTGGGTTACAAATTAGGTAATGTACGTGTAGCCGGGGATTATACTCACCACGGTAAGTTTCAAGGCACTAAAGTTCAAGGCTTAGGTGCAACAGTGTTCTATGACTTCGATACCAATTCTCAAATTGAACCTTATGTAGGTGCTCGTCTTGCGGCTAACCGTTTCAAATTTGAAGAACGGGCAGATCAACGCTATAAAAGCTCTTCTGAAACTAAAGTAGGCTATGGTGTCGTAGCAGGGGCTAAATATAAATTAGCCGAAAAGGTGTATGCAAACGGTGGTTTAGAATATAACCGTTTAGGTAGCTTTGACGATACTAAAGTGAATAACTATGGCGCTAAAGTGGGCGTAGGTTACGAATTCTAATTTTCCTTTTGAAAAGTGCGGTTGATTTTGATCTGACCCCAAAAGTTAGACTGTTATTTAAAGGATTGTTTTCGATATTGTATCGGACTCAGTCCTTTTAATTTTAGTTGAATCCGTCAGTGGTTATAGTAATCCAAATAATCTCTGACAGCATCAACTATCTCTTCTTTTGTTTTAAATTCCCGACCATAAAAACATTCCGTTTTTAATCGCCCAAAGAAACTTTCCATTGCGGCATTGTCCAAGCAATTCCCTTTTCTCGACATACTTTGAATGATGCCATGTTCAGTCAAGATTCGACGATAAGTTACCATTTGATATTGCCAGCCTTGGTCTGAATACAAAATGACACCACAAACTTTATTTAGTCCAACTTTTGGGGTGCAGATCAAATTCACCGCACTTTGCTTTTCCCCTTGAAATCTTTCTTTTTATTCTTATATCTGTGACATTCAATTTTTATCTTTATGAAGGAAAAAATTATGTCACAAAATCAAGAAACTCGCGGCTTCCAATCTGAAGTCAAACAACTTCTCCAATTAATGATTCATTCTTTGTATTCCAACAAAGAAATTTTCTTACGTGAATTAATTTCTAATGCCTCTGATGCAGCAGATAAATTACGCTTTAAAGCACTTTCCAACCCTGCTTTATATGAAGGTGATGGCGACTTGCGTGTGCGCGTGAGCTTTGATGCGGATAAAGGCACTATCACCATCAGCGATAACGGGATTGGGATGACCCGTGAACAAGTGATCGATCATTTAGGTACGATTGCCAAATCTGGAACAAAAGAATTTTTGACCGCACTTGGACAAGATCAAGCGAAAGATAGTCAGCTCATCGGTCAATTCGGTGTGGGCTTCTATTCGGCGTTTATCGTTGCCGATAAAGTGAAGGTGAAAACCCGTGCGGCAGGTGAGGCGACTGATAAAGGCGTGCTTTGGGAATCTGCCGGGGAAGGCGAGTATTCCGTGGCGGATATTGAGAAAAAATCCCGTGGTACTGATGTGATTTTACATTTACGCGAAGATGAAAAAGAATTTTTAAACGAATGGCGTTTGCGTGAAATTATCGGTAAATATTCTGACCATATTGGCTTGCCAGTGGAAATGCTCACCAAAGAATATGATGACGAAGGCAAAGAAACCGGTGAAAAATGGGAAAAAATCAATAAATCGGATGCCCTTTGGACACGTTCTAAAAACGACATTTCCGATGAGGAATACAAAGAGTTTTATAAACATTTAAGCCATGATTTTGCGGATCCTGTCACTTGGGCGCATAACAAAGTGGAAGGAAATCAAGCATATACTAGTTTGCTTTATGTGCCAGCTAAAGCACCTTGGGATTTATTTAATCGCGAACATAAACATGGCTTAAAACTTTATGTTCAACGCGTATTTATTATGGATGATGCTGAGCAATTTATGCCGAATTATCTACGTTTTATGCGTGGTTTAATCGATAGCAATGACTTGCCATTAAATGTATCTCGTGAAATTTTGCAAAATAACAAAATTACTGCGGCATTGCGCAAAGCATTAACTAAGCGTTCATTACAAATGCTAGAAAAATTAGCAAAAGATGATGCAGAAAAATATCTGCAATTCTGGAAAGAGTTTGGTTTGGTCTTGAAAGAAGGCCCTGCAGAAGATTTTGCTAACAAAGAAACTATCGCGAAGTTATTGCGTTTGGCTTCAACACATAACGATAGCAGCGAGCAAACTGTCTCTTTAGAAGATTACATCTTGCGTATGAAAGAGGGGCAAAAAGCTATCTATTACATTACAGCGGATAGTTATGTCGCAGCGAAAAATAGCCCGCACTTGGAATTATTCAATAAGAAAGGCATTGAGGTTTTATTGCTTTCCGATCGCATTGATGAATGGATGTTAAGCTATTTAACTGAATTCGACGGTAAACAATTACAAAGTATCACGAAAGCAGATTTGGATTTAGGTGATTTAGCCGATAAAGAATCTGAAACGCAAAAGCAACAAGATGAAGCCTTTAGTAGTTTTATTGAGCGTGTGAAAAACTTGCTTGGTGAACGGGTGAAAACGGTGCGTTTAACTCACAATTTAACGGATACACCAGCGGTGGTTTCTACGGATAATGATCAAATGACGACCCAAATGGCGAAATTGTTTGCAGCCGCAGGACAACCTGTACCAGAAGTAAAATACACCTTTGAACTTAATCCAGAACACCACTTAGTGAAAAAAGTGGCTGATATTGCAGATGAAATTGAATTTGCTGATTGGGTGGAATTGTTGCTCGAACAAGCTATGTTAGCAGAGCGCGGATCTTTGGAAAATCTAGCTGCGTTTATTAAGCGCATTAATAAGTTGTTGGCATAATGAATAAACGCCTTGGTGTAGTTCCAAGGCGTTTTTAGTTTCAATCTATTTTTGAATAGATTATTTTATTTATTTCACCACCTAACTTATTTTCATTACTTAGTTGTAAATAAGATAAATGTAGGCTTTTCTTTTTTTTATTGTCCGCCTGGGCGACGATCAGCGGCACGATCTCCACAGGCTGAGCCATCTTTTGCGGTTTGCCAATAATGATCACATCTTCCTGCGTTAGCAAAAGATGAAAATGTACCTAAAGCAAATGTTGCTAATAAAATCATTACAATTTTTTTCATATATACTCCAATGTAAATTAAACGTAGTATGAATAAAACACGACACTAAATTGACTTTAGGTTAAAATCTTCATGCGGTGTATATTCTTAGAAATTATAATTTTATGGATATTATGCAAAAGATAGTTGTTGTAATGATGTTCTATACTATTTGTTACTTGACAAAATATGAGGTCTAAAATTAGCGTTAATGAGAAAGTAAGATTATTCAGAGAGTTGAATCAATGGTCTCAAGAGGAAATGGCTGAAAGAATGAATATGTCTGTGGCTGGATATGCAAAAATTGAAAGAGGTGAAACGAATATAAGCCTTCATAAATTGAAACAGATAGCATCAGTCCTACAAATAGATCTTTTGGATTTGTTATCTACCCATGATAGCGGCGTTATTTTAGTTGGTGGAGAAAATAATCAAAATCATTTTCGTAATAACTATTATGGTAATCAATCAGCTGAGTTAGAAGTAGAAAAATTAAAGTTAGAATTAAAACATAAAGATGAATTATTGAAACAAAGAGAAAGTGAATTAGAAACTTTAAGAGATATAGTAAATTTATTAAAACAAAAAATGAAAGATTAGGGGATATTATGCTAATAGTCTATGGCATTAAAAATTGTGATACAGTGAAAAAAGCGTTGAAGTGGCTGGCGGATCACCATATTGAACACAAACTTCACGACTACCGTGTTGATGGTTTAGATTCGAATTTTTTAACTCTGGCAGAAGCTCAATTTGGCTGGGATGTGTTGATGAATAAACGCAGTACAACTTGGCGTAATTTGGATGAACAAGTTAAAAATTCCCTTGATAAAACCACCGCACTTTCCGTGCTAGCTGAGAATCCAACCTTAATTAAACGCCCAATTATTTTACAAGATGGAAAGGCATTAATTGGATTTAATGAAAAGGAATATCAGGCTGCTTTTGCCTAAAGTGCGGTTATTTTCTTAGGAGTTTTTATGAAAGAAAAAGTGATTTTTTTGGCACAAGACCTCATTCGTCGCCCCTCTATTAGCCCTAATGACGAGGGATGTCAGAAAATTATTGCCGAACGTTTAGAAAAGTTAGGTTTTCAAATTGAATGGATGTCTTTTAATGATACGTTGAATTTATGGGCAAAACACGGAGCGGGTGAGCCAGTTATTGCTTTCGCTGGACATACGGATGTTGTTCCTACTGGTGATGAAAATCAATGGTCGTATTCTCCGTTTTCTGCTGAAATTATTGATGGTATGCTTTATGGTCGCGGTGCGGCGGATATGAAAGGATCCCTTGCTGCAATGATTGTTGCGGCAGAAGAATATGTAAAAGCCAATCCGAATCATAAGGGTACGATTGCATTATTGATTACCTCTGATGAAGAGGCCGCTGCAAAAGATGGTACTGTGCGAGTGGTTGAGACTTTAATGGCGCATGATGAGAAAATTACTTATTGTATGGTTGGTGAGCCGTCGAGCTCGAAAACATTAGGCGATGTAGTCAAAAATGGTCGTCGGGGTTCGATTACAGGTAACCTCTACATTCAAGGCATTCAAGGTCATGTGGCTTATCCTCATTTAGCGGAAAACCCAATTCACAAAGCGGCGCCTTTCTTGCAGGAATTAACCACCTATCAATGGGATAATGGTAACGAATTTTTCCCGCCGACCAGTTTACAAATTGCAAATATTCATGCGGGTACAGGGAGTAATAATGTCATCCCTGGTGAGCTTTATGTGCAATTCAATTTACGTTATTGTACGGAAGTTACAGACGAAATTATTAAGCAGAAAGTGGCAGAAATGCTTGAAAAACATGGATTGAAATACCGTATGGATTGGAATTTATCGGGTAAACCATTTTTAACCAAACCGGGTAAATTATTAGATGCATTAACGACCGCAATTGAGCAAACAACCGGTATTACACCACAAGCAGAAACAGGTGGCGGTACCTCTGATGGACGTTTTATTGCATTAATGGGTGCTGAAGTTGTGGAATTTGGGCCGCTTAATGCAACCATTCATAAAGTGAATGAATGTGTAAACGTTGATGATCTTGCCAAGTGCGGTCAGATTTATCATCAAATGTTAGTGAATTTATTGGATAAGTAAGATGAAATTAACGCCCGAAATGTTAACCGGCAAATCTCGTGAACATTTGATCAATTTGCCTACACCTCATTCTCTGAATCATTTTTTGCAAGCAGAGGCAATGAAAGCGTTTCAAGGATTGCAACAAAGTGCGGTCAAAAATGGCTTTAATTTGCAACCCGCGAGTAGCTTTCGTGATTTTGAACGTCAACAACTCATTTGGAACGGTAAATTTAACGGTGAACGCAAGGTTCATGATGATGCGGGAAATTCATTAGATTTAGCGTTGTTAGATGATTGGCAAAAAGCACAAGCTATTTTACGTTGGTCAGCGCTTCCGGGTGGCAGTCGTCATCATTGGGGAAGTGAAATCGATATTTTTGATCCTGATCTTTTGCCTCAAGGTCAATCTTTACAACTTGAACCTTGGGAATATGAAAAGGGTGGTTATTTCTTTGAACTTAGTGAATTTCTCACTGAAAATCTACCGCACTTTGATTTTGCTTTGCCTTTTATTAGCCAACCAGAAGGTAAAAAAATCGGCCGAGAGCCTTGGCATATTAGCTATTTACCTTTAGCTGATCAGGCCTCACAATTATTTACGCCAGATGTACTATTGAAAGTTTGGCAGCATGAAATCGTGGATGGAAAAGAAACGTTAATTACACACTTGCCTGAGATTTTTGAACAATATGTGGTTTAACAAAAAAACGCAGCGAGGTCGCTGCGTTTTTTATGATATTGATTAATTCTTTTTATTTTTTTCCAAGGATTTATGCTGAATTTTTACATTCTTACCTTTAGCTTGGAAATATTCACCGATTTGTTGAGCGATATAAACAGAACGATGTTTACCGCCCGTACAACCAATGGCAATGGTTAAATAGCTTCGATTATGTTGCTCTAACATCGGTAACCACGTTTCAATGTAATTACGCGTTTGGTAGATAAAATTATTCACTTCATCATGCGCAAGCAAAAATTGTGCAACAGGTTCATCAAGCCCTGTCATTGGGCGCAGTTCTGGATTCCAGTGCGGATTAGGTAGAAAACGCACATCGAAGACATAATCAGCGTCAAGCGGAATGCCATATTTAAAGCCAAATGACTCAACTACGATCTTCAGTTCTTTATCTGTATTACCGCGTAAAACTTCCCTTAAACGTTCAGATAACGCATGAGTGGAAAGTGGCGCAGTATCAATAATAAAATTAGCATGTTGAATTAAAGGCTCAAGTTGCTGATATTCTAAATCAATCGCTGACTCAAGCGGGAGATCTTGTGCTGAAAGTGGATGAAGACGACGTGAATCGCTGTAACGACGAATAAGTGTACTACGATCGCTGTCCAGAAAGATGATTTTGACGGAATAAGTACCTTGAATATCGGTCAGAATTTTGTCTAAGTCAGCACTTGAATGAGGAAGATTTCGAATATCGAGGCTGATGGCGACAGCCGTTTGAGTTTTGGCGAGAATATTGGTGAGTTGAGGAAGTAAATCGAGAGGAAGATTATCCACGCAATAATAGCCCATATCTTCCAAAGCTCGTAATGCGACAGATTTTCCTGCGCCTGAGCGACCGCTGATAATAATAATTTCCATCTACGATATTCCTTATAATTTAGTCGGTTAAGTGATATTTTTTGAGATTATACTTTATCTAACTTTTTATTATCATTAGTTTTTTCAGAATGATCGGCACATTCAAAAACTTGCCAAATTTCATCCGCACTTTTTGCAGAGCGAAGTTGTTTAATTAAGCTTTTATCGGTTAATTTTTCAGTGAGCTTAGCCAAAACTGGGATGTATTCTTGGCAGAGATTTTCAGGTACGAGTACCGCAAAAACGATATCTACCGGTTTGTTATCTGCAGAATCATATTCAACAGGACTATCTAACTGCATAAATATGGTTAATATTTTATCTAAAACATTTTTAGGTAATTTGGCTTTAGGCATTGCGACGCCATTACCTAATCCAGAATTGCCTAATTTTTCTCGTTCAAATAAACATTCAAAACAAGCCTGCTCGCCATTTTCACCATGAAGTTTCTCCACAACGAAAGCTGCAATGGATTCAAATAATCGTTTCTTGCTAGAAAAAACAACCCCCTGACGAATATCATCAGGGGAGAGTAAGGTCGTAAATTTCATAGGTTATAGTTTAAATTGCTCACCTAAATAGACACGCTTAACGTGCTCATCATTCATAACTTCTTCCGGTGTGCCGGTCGCGATAATTTTCCCTTCACCAACAATGTAAGCGCGTTCACAAACATCAAGGGTTTCGCGTACGTTATGGTCAGTAATTAACACGCCTAAGCCACGATTACGGAGATCCGTGATGATTTTCTTAATATCCGTGACCGAAATAGGATCCACACCCGCAAAAGGTTCATCTAATAAAATAAATTTTGGATTTGCTGCTAAGGCGCGCGCAATTTCTACACGACGACGTTCACCACCAGAAAGAGATTGTCCCAGGCTATCACGAATATGGCTAATATTGAACTCATCAATTAACTCATCCGCTCTCTCTCTGCGTTGTTCTGCAGTGAGATCTTTACGAATTTCTAATACCGCCATAAGATTTTCATATACGGTTAAACGGCGAAAGATAGAGGCTTCTTGTGGTAAATAGCCAATTCCTCTGCGTGCACGTTCATGCATAGGTAATACGCTAATATCATCGCCATCAATGGTGATTTTCCCCTGATCGTGACGCACTAAACCGACGACCATGTAGAAAGTGGTGGTTTTACCGGCACCATTTGGACCTAGTAGGCCCACAATTTCATTGGAGTTTACGGTTAAACTCACATCAGAAACCACTTTTCGGCTTTTATAACTTTTTGCGAGGAATTCGGCTTGTAATACAGACATCGGTTATTTTTTACCTTTTTGTTGTAATTGGGTTGGAATTAAGACGGTTTGCACGCGTGATTTTCCATTACCATTGGCTTTTAACTGTTGTTTTTTCACATCATAAGTGATGCGTTCACCGTTAATTTTGCTATCTAATTGTTTTAATTCAGCCTTACCGGTTAATGTTAAGAATTCTGTGCCTAAATCGTAGTGAACTTTATTGGCTTTACCATCAACAGGCTTCCCATCATCAAGTTGTTGGTGGAAAGTAACAGGGCTACCAAAGGCTTCAACAGTTTCTTTTTTACCTGAATTTTCTGGTGGACGAGTAATAACCACTTTATTGGCTTTAATCAAAATGGAACCTTGTGTAATCACAACGTTATCTGTAAAGGTTACCACGCTGTTTTCCATATCTAAAGATTGATTATCTGAGACAATATTAATCGGTTTATTAGTATCGTCTTTTAACGCAAAAGCAGATAAAGAAGTCATCATTAACGCCGTTAAAAGCAGAATTTTATTGTTTGTTGATTTCATAATATGTTTTTACCTGTTCCTTTAGAGTTGCAACTTGCTGACGTAAATTTCCGACGAGCTTCAATCCACTTGAGTTAAAGTTTAATCCGTTAATTTTTACTTGTGTATCGGAAGTAATGTCTTGTGTTTTTAAATTAATCACTGCCGCTTCAGTCTCAACACGTTGCAGGCGAGATAAAGGATCAAGACTCTCGGCAACCACGCCGCCTTCAAGATAGAGTATTTGATCTTTTGTTAATTTTGCCTTTTTCGCGCTAAGCTTCCAATTTTGTTTTTCTAATTGAATTTTATCGGTTTTTGCTTCTTTGTCTTTATTGTCCAAAGAAACATCAAAAAGATAGACTAACGGTGAAATAAAATCCGTATGACCGTCTTGCGTGTAATATTCCACTTTGTCGGAAATCGCGAGATATTGCTTTTTGCCTTCAGGCGAGAATACGGTGGTTTCCATTTTATTGCCGACGTATTCTGGGCTATCAGGTTTTTTAATGAGGCTTTGTAAATCGCTATGATCTTGATTAAGCGAATAATACCAGCCTAATAAAGCCAGGGCGATGACACCTAAAATAATATTCCAACGAATATTCATAAATAACGTTCTTTCCTTCTTAAAAGGGTAACTAATCATAGCACTTTTTTGACACAAAGTGCGGTCAAAAATAGCTGTATTTTAGTCTTCTAAAATGAGAGTTTTTAAGATCTGATAAATCTCGCGATAAGCTTTTGACGGCTTATTTTGTTCCTTTTCTTTTTGTGCTGCACGAATCAAATTACGTAATTGTTGGCGATCTGCAGAAGGATGCTCATTTAACAAATCAGTCAGTGCTGCATCACCTTTCACAACCAACTCATCACGTAAGATTTCCAATTTATGCAACATCGCTTGCTGCTGATTATGTTTGTTTTCAATTTTTTCTAACGCTTCACGAATAGGCTCAGCATCAATTGAGCGTAAGAGCTTTCCAATATATTGTAATTGGCGACGACGCGCTTCTTTTTGCAGGCGTTGCGCTAATTCAATGGCATCTTTCAAGCTATCGTCTAGTGGAACCTTAGTCAGATTTGCTTTGGTTAAGTTCACCAATTTCTCGCCGAGCTGTTTTAAATCCTCAGCGTCGCGTTTGATTTCACTTTTACTTACCCAAATAATCTCTTCTTGGTCTTCATCTTCCCAATCAAAGGCTTCTTTTTTCTTACGTTTTGCCATTCTATTACCTTATGAAAAATTTGGTGCATTTTAGCATAAACTTTCAAAATAAGATAAAATGGCGCAAATTTTTAATAGGATTATCATCATGAAAACAGCAGAAAATTTAACCGCACTTTTAAAATCTCAAGAGCAAACATTGCGTGATGCAGTCAGTTTTGCGATTGAAACCGCGCAGAAAGCGGGGGCAACCGCTGAAGTCGGTGTGACAAAAGTGAGTGGTTTATCGGTTTCAACCCGTCTGCAAGAGATTGAAAATGTTGAATTTACTAATGATGGGGCATTAGGCATTTCTGTTTATTTAGGCCAACAAAAAGGCAATGCTTCTACCTCAGACTTAAGTGAAGAAGCGATTAAAAATACCGTTGAAGCAGCACTTGCTATTGCAAAATATACTTCACCAGATGATTGCACAGGGCTAGCCAATAAAGAACTAATGGCTTTTGAAGCACCTGATTTAGCGCTTTATCATAGTGCAAATGTCGATGTCGAACAGGCTACAAAATTAGCTTTAGAAGCTGAAAAATCAGCGTTGGAATACGATGCTAAAATTGTGAATAGTAATGGCGCAAGCTTTAATTCGCATACTGGCGTGCGTGTTTATGGCAATACACACGGCATGCTACAAAGTTACTTATCTAGCCGCTATTCTTTATCTTGTTCGGTGATTGGTGGCGAGCTAGATCAACTTGAAAATGACTACGAATATACAGTTTCACGTGAGTTTGATGCGCTTTCTCCAGCGGATTGGGTAGGACAGAATTGTGCAAAAAAAGTGATTGCGCGTTTAAATCCACAAAAATTAACGACACGTGAAGTGCCGGTGATTTTCTTAAATGATGTGGCAACAGGATTAATCTCTCATTTAACTGGCGCGATTAGTGGCGGCAGCTTATATCGTAAATCCAGTTTCTTGCTCGATCATCTTGGAAAACAAGTATTGCCAGATTGGTTCCAAATTAGTGAGCGTCCTCATTTGTTAAAACGTTTAGCATCCACGCCTTTTGATAGCGAAGGGGTGCGAACACAGGATCTTGAAATTATTCAAGATGGCGTATTGCAAACCTATTTGCTCACCAGTTACAGCGGTAGAAAAATGGGCATGCAAAGTACCGGTCATGCAGGCGGTATTCATAACTGGCTTGTGAAACCAAATTTAACGGGCGGATTGACCGCACTTTTACGTCAAATGGGCACCGGTTTATTGGTGACAGATGTCATGGGGCAAGGCGTAAATATTGTGACGGGGGATTATTCCCGTGGCGCAGCAGGCTTCTGGGTGGAGAATGGTGAAATCCAGTATCCAGTTGCTGAAATTACCATTGCCGGTCAATTACAGGATATGTTGAAAAATATTGTGGCAGTAGCAGATGATATTGAACATCGCTCCAATATTCAAACAGGTTCAATCTTGTTAGATAAGATGAAAATTTCAGGAAATTAATAAATTTTTTAAAATGATAATAATTCTTATTGACATGTAATTTCTTTCTGCTACTATACGCACATCTGTTTAGCAGCGATTGCAGATTGCTCCAACAGGTAGAGTAGAAAGTAAATTCGTTAGGGTTAAAAAGGCTGAAGGTTTAAACTTCAGCCTTTTTTATTGTAGAATACGCAAACGATTAAATTAAAAGGGAAAGACCATGAAAAAACACCACGTCGATATTTTAATTTCAGAAGCGGATGTTCGTAGCCGCATTACTGAACTTGGCGCAGAAATTACGCATTTTTATCAACAACAAGCCGTTGATAAACTGATTGTTGTTGGGCTTTTACGTGGTTCATTTATGTTCATGGCCGATCTCGTACGTAAATTAAAATTACCGGTAGAAGTGGAGTTTATGACCACATCAAGTTATGGCGCTGGGATGACAAGTAATCACGATGTTAAAATTACGAAAGATCTTGAAGGCGATATTCGTAATGAACATGTGCTAATTGTTGAGGACATTATTGATACAGGTTACACCCTTGAAAAAGTGCGTGGCATTTTAAATTTACGCGATCCTGCAAGCTTGGCGATTTGTACCTTGTTAGATAAACCTTCTCGCCGAGAAGTGGAAGTACCGGTTGAATGGATTGGTTTTTCTATTCCGGATGAATTTGTTGTCGGCTATGGTATTGATTACGCTCAACGTTATCGTAATCTAGGCTATATTGGTAAAGTGGTTATAGACGAATAATTTATTTGGGGGATGATGTAGATTAGTAAGTGTGCTAGTCTATAAAAAATGAATATAACTCATTGTAAATTAAAGAAATCTATACAAAATAAGCTCCTTGAATTTTTTGTATTAGAAGTGACAGCCCGAGCAGCGGCTGATTTACTCGGTATCTAAGCCAATTCAGCGATTTTTTTTACAGAAAAATTCGTGAAGTCATTAGCTATCATTTAGCCCTTGAAGCCGATGAGGTTGTTGATGGTCAACTTGAGCTTAATGAAAGCTATTTTGGCGGTCATCGTAAAGGAAAACGAGGTCGAGGCGCAGCAGGAAAAGTTACTGTATTCGGTTTGTTAAAGCGACAAGGAAAAGTATTTACGGTGGTGGTAGAAAATACCAGAACAGAGACATTAATGCCTGTTATTATGATAAAAATCAAGACTAACAGCTGGGTTTATACCGATACTTATCGAAGCTATGATGCTCTTGATGTGAGCAAATTTCACCACGAACGAATCAATCATTCCGAACTATTTGCGGTGAAACAAAACCACATAAATGGAATAGAAAATTTCTGGAGTCAGGCGAAGAGAATACTCCGAAAATATAATGGCATCGACCGAAAAAACTTCCTTTATTATTGAAGAAATGTGAATTTTGGTTTAACTTTGGATCACCAAAAGAACAACTTAAAACATTGCGAAAATGGAGTGGTATTTAGGGCTAATCTACGTCATCCCCAAAAGATAATATGAGAAGAGATTTTTAAACATAAAAAGTTCCTCATAAAATAAAGGCAAGCTATGTTGCCATAACTTGCCTTAGCATTGATTAAACAAAAGCCCACATTAAACACACAAATCCAAATGCGATTGTGCCGTAAATTGTCGTGAGAATTGACCAAGTTCTCAGTCCCTGAGAAATTGTAATGCCAAAGAATTTCGTCCATACCCAGAACAAGCTATCGTTAACATGTGATAAGGTCATAGAACCAGCTCCTATCGCTGCGGTAACTAATGCGGCTTGAATACCCGTATAACCTGCTGTAGTAATTGCTGGCGCTAAAATAGTTGCTGTAGTAATTACGGCTACTGTAGCTGAACCTTGTGCTGCGCGTAACAATGCGGCAAGAATGAAACCGAGCAATAAGACAGGTAATCCAGTACTGGATAAGACATCTGCTAATGCTTTACCTACGCCACTCGCATCTAACACTTTACCAAACATACCACCAGCACCAGTAATTAAGATAATGCCCGCGATAGGTGCTAATGCTGAGTTTAAGATTTCTTCTAATTGATCTTTGCCCCAGCCACGTTTAATACCAAGTACATAAGAGGATAAGCATACGGCAATCATTAAAGCAAACGGTGACGCCCCTACCATACTAAAAAATTCACGAACAACACTTTCTTTTGGTAATGTTGTAGCTGTTACTGTCCCCAACATGATTAATACTAATGGGAAAACTATCATTGATAACACAGTTCCAAATGATGGTAAGCCATTATCTTCTTGTGAACGAAGTTTTTGATATTCAAGTAGATCACTTGAAGTTGGAATGCTCACAAAATTATTTTTTGTAAAAAATGGAATAAATGTTTGACCAATTAAAACTGCAGGAAGCGCTGCGACAAAGCCTAATCCTAGTACTAAACCAATATCAGCATTTAACACTTGAGCACCAGCAACTACACCTGGATGAGGTGGCATAAGTACATGCACTGTCAACATAGACAAACCAATTGGTAATGCATAGACCAACATATTACCACCAAGGCGACGAGCTACACTGAAGATAATTGGGATTAATACAATGAAACCAACATCAACAAAAACAGGGATACCAAAAATAAAACCTGTCATTGCTAATGCAAATGGCGCTCTTTTGGCACCAAACTTATCAAGCAACCAACTCGCAAGTACATCTGCGCCATTAGATTTCTCAATCACTTTACCCAACATTGCTCCAAGACCAACAATCAAAGCAACGCTACCTAAGGTGCCACCCATACCACTAATTAACGTTGGAATAACTTTCCCCATCGGAATGCCAGCAGAAAGCGAAACTGCAATACTCACCAGCCCTAACGCAATAAATGGATGAACTTTACCTTTAATCATCAAAGTCAAAAGCGCGATAACACTCACAACACCGATTAAAATAAGAACTTCATTTGACATAAAGATGCCCTCTTATTCAAAAACGTTCTGCCAAAGCAGAACGTTTAGCTGAGATAACACTTTAAAATTTAAAGTGCGGTTAAATTTTTATCAATTATTTATATTTTTGGAACCAATCTAATCCTGCTGTGGTTTCGCCACGTGGTTTGTATTCACAGCCAACATAGCCATCATAACCAATAGTATCAAGTTTATCGAAAATGTATTGGTAATTAATTTCACCTTCGTCGGGTTCATGACGGTCTGGTACAGAAGCAATTTAATTGGCAGTTCATTGATACTTAAAACCATCTTTTACAAAGTGGCGTGACGCATCCATATGTGTACCGCAATGATTTGGTATTTTAGAGATAAAACTGCTAAATGGTGTTATCTCATTTATATCTGTACAACGTATCACTTCACTACAGGTTAGCCAGGCCAAGCTAAATTATTTGGATCTAATGTGTGTGATAAATATATAAACATCATTGATCTCCTGATTAAATTTTAACCGTAATTAAAGATTTTTATTCTGAAGTTTGATATAGAATAAAATGCTGGCTAACACGACAATAGGGAAAAGCAGATCAAATACAGAGCCATCGTTGCCAAAAATCAAGTTAGCAAGAATTACTGAAATACCACCAATCCCCCAAGCAATCGTGGTTGGTACAGACCAAACGACCATTTGTTTTTTCACATCATTAATTCCCATCATACGGTTAACCACCCAGAATAAACTATCATTGAAATAGCCAAAGAAAAGCGATCCCATGGTAGCAGCTTGAGCGGCTAATAGCATATTGACACCGGGTATTTGCGCAAGGATTGGGGCTGAAATTGAAGCAGCTGTAACCATTGCAACTGTACCTGAACCTTGAATAAAACGCACTAAAGTCGATACGATAAATGGAATTAAAATTGGTGAAATAGGTAAGTTTGCGATCTGTTCTGCTAATTGTTTTCCTGCACCACTATCGCGCAATACCGCACCTAATGCACCACCCGCACCTGTTACTAATAAGATAATACCAGCTGTTTTAACACCTTCTTCAAGATGAAGTGCAGTCGTATTTTTATCGGCTTTTGGTAATAATGTGTAAACAGAAATTAATACGCTTAATGCTAAAGCAATAACAGGGTGACCAAGGAATGAAACGATTTGATAAGGTATACTTGTCAATGCTTCAGGTACATCTTTAACGAATAAATGTACAACTGCTTTAATGAAGATTAATACTATCGGTAATACAATTGGTAGTAAAGAAAGCCCTAAACTAGGAAGTTCTTTTTTCTCACGACTTTCAATATAACTATCATATTTTTGTTTTAATTCTTCTTCCGTGAACACTTCTTGATTAAAGTTAGGGTATTTTTTATCTAACCATTTAGCATACAGAACTATTCCTACAACAGGCAAGACAGCCATACACATTCCAGTGAGTAACATTGCGCCAATATCTACACCAAATAACCCAGCTACTCCCAATGGACCTGGTGTTGGTGGAACGGTGTGGTGTGTCACAACCAAGCCACCAGCCAAAGCAACGCCTAGAGTTAATAATGAGCGTTTACCATTTTTTGCGAGAGCTTTTGCTACTGGATAAAGGATAACAAATGCAGAATCTACGAAAATTGGAATACTCACTACGTAACCTGTAATAGCTAATGCCCATTCTTCTTTTTTCTGACCTAGCATTTTGATAAAACTATATGCCATTTTTTCTGCCGCACCAGAAACTTCTAAGACGCTACCCATCATTACACCAAGTCCAATAACAATCCCAATACTACCTAGTGTGCCACCAAATCCTTTTGTGATGGAATTTAAGGTTTCATCAGCTGACATACCACCTACTAAACCTGCAATTGAAGCTGCAATTAGCATTGCGATGAAAGCATGAACTCGCGTTCTTAATACGAGAAAAACGAGAACAAATACAGCGATTAATAATCCAATAATTGGAATCGGTAAGCCAAACATAGTGCCTCCTACATATCATATTCAATAAACTGTTGGATAACATTTTGGAAATTGCTATCCACTTTGAAACCAAGAGCTAATGCTTGGGTGTTATCAATTCTTGCAGGCCAACTAGCAACGATATTGTTAATGCTTTCATCGAACTCAAATTTAATATGTTCTAAAATTGCTTCACCTTTTACTTGAGTGAGATCAGATAACATTTGTTTTACGGTAACACTAAACCCTGGAAGATTAATAGAATGCCAACTACGCAATGGAAGTGATGGAAGTTGTAAAGCATGAATAAAGTTTGCAACTACTGTATTTGGGCTAGATAACCATAAACGTAATTCTTCCGATACAGGACACACGGCATCTTCCCCATGTAGAGGTTCACGCATAATGCTGCTAACAAATGAGGATGCAGCTTTATTTGGTTTGCCTGGTCGAATACAAATGGTTGGTAAACGAACAACAATACCATCTACAAAGCCTTTTCGTGAGTAATCATTAATCAGCAATTCACACATTGCTTTTTGTGTACCATAGGTAGATTGCGGTGTGAATGCTGTACTATCTAAAATAGTTTCAGGTAGTTCTCCACCAAATATGGCTAAAGAACTAGAGAAAATAAACCGCACTTTAGGATTATTTTTGCGACAAATTTCAAGGATATTTCGTGTTGCTAAGAAATTAATTTCATAACCTAAATCAGGATCTTGTTCTGCATGACTACTTACGATAGCCGCTAAATGAAAAATAGCATCCGTTTCTTCAGTAATTAATTCATCTAATCCTGTTGGATAACGTAAATCCATTTCATAACATCGAACACGAGGATCATTATTTGGCGCAATAGGCTTAACAACATCAATTAAAATTAAATCATCAATATGAATATTATTCTGGGCTAATAGCGTTTTGGCTAAACGTTGTCCTAAGAACCCTTGCCCACCAGTAATTACAACTTTCATTTTATCCTCCTTAGATAATATATGTTTTTAAAACCGCAGTTAAATTTAAGAATATTTATTTATACTTCTGAAACCAATCCAATCCCGTTACGGTTTCGCCACGTGGTTTGTATTCACAGCCAACATAGCCTGTATAACCGATTTCATCTAGTTTATCGAAGATATATTGGTAGTTAATTTCACCTTCGTCGGGTTCATGACGGTCTGGTACAGAAGCAATTTGAACGTGAGCAAATTTGCCATTTAATTTATCGGTTAAACGCGCAAGATTGCCATCTACATTTTGTGCATGAAAATAGTCGAGTTGAACAAATACATTATCACGATCAACCAATTCCACCACTTCAAGCGTATCAAATTGGCTTTTGAGTAAATAATTAGGTTTCACTTCAGGGCTTAAAGCTTCAAGCTGAATTTTGATCCCATATGGTTTATATTTATCAGATGCATAGCGTATGTTTTTAATAAAGGTTTGTTTATATTCTTCACGGCTTGCACCTTCTGGCACAACTGCTGACATGATATGTACATTTGGACAACCTAATGCAAGTGCATATTCAAGAGCCAAATCAATATCTCTATGGCTATCAGCTTCTCGGCCAGGGATTGCCGAAACACCCCATTCACCTTTGTTTACATCACCAGCTGGGGTATTAAATAACACAACTTTTAGGCCATGCTTATCTAAAATTGCTTTGAGTTCTTGTGCAGGGTAATCATAAGGCCATAAGAATTCGACATATTTAAAGCCTGCTTTAGCCGCCGCTTCAAAGCGATCTAAAAATGGCACTTCGTTAAACATCATTGTTAAGTTTGCTGCAAATTTAGGCATAATTATTTTCCTCTATTTTCTAAATCTTTCACTTCGGTATCAGTGAGATAGCGGATTTTTTGTCCTTGCAAAGTGAAGAATAATTTGGCAGTTTCTTCTAGCTCTTCCGTATTATCAGCTGCATCAAGCAAATCACAACCTGTCACCACAACACCATGATTGGCAAGTAAAAATGCTTTCCCTGTTAAGGCGCGTTCACTGAGTTCACGTGCGATCTCTGGCGAACCAGGTCGGTAATAAGGTATCACTTGCAGTTTGCCTACACGCATTACGTAATAGGGTGTAAAAGCTTTCATTGCATTAGTCACATCCAATCCATCAAGGCAAGAAAGGGCGGTCAAATACGTGCAATGTAAATGTACAATGGCTTTGCACTCAGGATTTTTCTTGTACATAGCCAAATGAAACACGGATTCTTTAGAGGGTTTATCACCTTCTAACACATTGCCATCCATATCTAACACGGATAAGCATTCTGCTTTTAAACGACCTAAAGATGAACCTGTTGGCGTGACTAATACACGATTTTCATCAAGGCGGACAGACAAATTGCCTGCCCCGCCAACGGTATAACCGCGCTCATAAAAAGAACGTCCGAGTTGTACCATCAATTCTTTTTGTTCAAGATCTGTCATACAAACATTCCTTGTGCGTATTCAAAGAAATCGTCTTTACCAAAATTACCTGATTTCAATGCGAGATAAATATCCTCTTCCACTGCTTTTAACCAAGGCACTCCAGGAGCGATTTGTTTACCGATATGAAAACCTGTAAACCCAAGTTGTTGCACCACAATGCTAGAAGTTTCTCCACCTGCATTAATAAAGTTTGTTACGCCATATTGTTTTAACTTCGCGGCTAATTTAGCAAACGTGTTTTCAATAGCATGGCTGGCTTTATCCACACCAAATTGATTTTGAATTTCTTTCAATGCTTCAGGTGGTACAGTGGCATATACCATTGGTGCAAGCGGTGAATCTAAATTAGCGATAACCCATTGAGAGAGTTCTTCCACATAGTTTGGATTGTTAATCGCTTGCGCCGCATCAAGGTGTAAGTGCGGTGCTTTTTCTTTATATTTTTCCACTTGCTTGTTCGTCATCACAGAGCAAGACCCTGAAAGCACCACGGTTTTACCTTTAGTTGGCGTAAAGGCATTGGTGCCTTTTTTACCACCACTTAAACGCGCCGCCATATATGCTGCTAAACCAGAACCGCCTGTCACCAATTTGAAATCCGCCACCGCTTCAGCAAGTACTTCCAACTGCGAATTATCCACGGCATCAACAACCGCATAACGGTAGCCTTGGGCTTTGAGTTCCGCAAAACGTTCTTTCACACGTGCCGCACCTTTAATCACATCAGCATAAGCGACTAAGCCTGTTTTTCCTTTGGCTTGTGCATCCATCAAACGCATTAAATTTGCGTCCACCATTGGTGTAATCGGGTGGTTTTTCATGCCTGATTCACTCAACAATACATCACCTACGAATAAATAGCCGTTAAAAATAGTGCGACCATTTACAGGTAAGGCTGGTGTAATAACGGTGAAATCTTCATTTAATTCATCTAGTAAAGCATCCGTGACAGGACCGATATTGCCTTTTGCTGTGCTGTCAAAGGTGGAACAATATTTAAAATAAAATTGCGTACAACCATTTTCCTTTAACCATTGATAAGCCCTTAATGACTGTTCAATGGCTTCATTCACAGGGTTGGAACGTGATTTTAGACTGATCACAATGGCATCTACTTTGCTGTTTAACGATTGTGTTGGAACACCGTTCATTTGCACCGTACTTAAGCCATTTTCAACCAAAAAACTGGCGATATCGCTTGCGCCTGTAAAATCATCTGCAATAACACCTAACATCGCTACGCTCCTTTTTTCGGTAAGTTAACGCCACTAAAAATTTTAATCACTGCACTATCATCTTCTTTACCATAACCCGCATTGCTTGCCTCAGTGAACATAGAATAGGCTGTGCTTGCCAAATGAAGTGGGAAATGAAGTGATTTTGCAGTGTCATTAACTAAGCCTAAATCTTTCACAAAAATATCAACCATAGAAAGCGGCGTATAGTCACCTTCTACTACGTGTTTCATCCGGTTTTCAAACATCCAAGAGTTACCAGCTGCATTGGTCACAACATCATACATAACATCAAGTGGAATACCCGCTTTTGAGGCAAGAGCCATAGCTTCCGCACCTGCTGCAATATGTACGCCGGCTAATAATTGATGGACGATTTTCACCGTTGCACCTAAACCAATTTCTTCACCAATGTTATAAACTTTTGCCGCAGTGGCATCTAAAACAGGTTGTAACAACTCAAATGCTTGTTTTGAACCCGATGCCATAACAGTCATTTCACCTTTTAATGCTTTAGCTGCACCACCAGAAACAGGTGCATCTAACATAATCAAACCTAATTCTGTTAATTTTTGTGAAATTATTTGAGCATCTTGAGCCGCCATGGTAGAAGAAACCATCACCGCTGTACCTGCTTTTAATTTTTTAGCAATACCATTTTCGCCAAATAATACTGCGTTAGCTTGGGCTGCATTAACCACTAAAACCACTACAGCATCAAGTTCGTGAGCGAAGTCATAGCCATTTGCCGCTACAGCTTTTGCACCTGCCGCTTTTAGTTTTTCAAGTGCAACTGGGTTTAAATCAATACCATAGGTCGTTAATCCTGCATTAATGCAAGATACCGCTGCGCCCATACCCATAGAACCAAGACCAATCACTGCGACTGAATAATTTTGATTTTCCATTTTTAATCTCCCAATAGATCTTAACCAAATTTATCTGTATATTAGCCGATACAATAAATTAAATCTGAGATCTACGTCACAAAATGATAAAAAATGTTATTTTTTGTTAATTTTTGTGATGAAACGTTATGGGCTCATAATCTGATTTGAAATCAGGTATGGAGAAAAAGATGATTCCTGCTGAACGGCAAAAGACATTATTAAACTTAATTAGTAAACAAAGCGTTATTAGTATAAATAACTTAGTCAATATCTTAGGCGTATCGCATATGACCGTACGTCGTGATATACAAAAGCTCGAAGAGGATGGAAAAGTCATCTCTGTTTCGGGGGGGGTTCAATTACTTGAACGTTTATCCAGTGAACCAACACATGACGATAAATCATTACTAGCAACGACTGAAAAGACGGCTATTAGTAAAAAAGCAGTTGAGTTAATACAAGAACATTCCACTATATATCTAGATGCTGGCACGACAACACTTGAAATCGCAAAACAAATCGCTAATCGAAACGATCTACTTGTAATTACTAATGATTTTGTTATTGCCCATTATTTAATGGTCAATAGCCAATGTAATATTATGCATACTGGTGGGCTCATTAATAAATCAAATCGTTCCTCTGTGGGAGAATTTGCTGCCCAATTTCTACATCAAATTTCAGTTGATATTGCGTTCATCTCGACTTCATCTTGGAATTTAAAAGGGCTAACCACGCCTGATGAGCAAAAAATTCCTGTCAAAAAGGCTATTATCCAATTTAGTCAAAAAAATATCCTTGTTACTGATTCATCCAAATATGGCAAAGTAGCAACATTTCTACTATATCCACTTAGTTCACTAGATACGATTATCTGTGATAAAGGATTACCCGAAAATGCTCAAGCTAGAATCGCTGAAATGAATGTTGAATTATTTTTAGTATAAAATAAAAAGAGCGGTCAAAATTCACAGTGATTTTTGATCGCTCTTTGTTTGTTAAGATTAGCGTTTCGCTTTTTTGATAAACTTCATCAAGCGTTTACGTTTACGTAATTGGTTTGGTGTGAGTTTATTTTTTCTACCTGCGAATGGGTTTGAACCTTCTTGGAATAGCAAGCGAATTGGCGAACCAATAATTTTCAAACTCTTACGATAATAATTAGATAAATAACGTTTGTATGAATCCGGTAATTTATCCATTTGGTTACCATGCACCACGATAATTGGTGGGTTATAACCACCTGGGTGAGCATATTTTAATTTAATGCGACGACCGCCAATCATAGGTGGTTGATGCTCATCCGTTGCCATTTGTAAAATACGGGTGAGAAGGGAGGTCGTCATTTTTTGCGTCGCACAAGCATAAGCTTCTTTAATCGAATCAAAAAGATTCCCCACGCCACTGCCGTGTAACGCAGAAATAAAATGCACACGGGCAAAGTCGATGAAATCAAGACGGCGATCTAATTCGGATTTGACGCGATCTTTCACATCTTGATCTAAGCCATCCCATTTATTTACGACGATCACGAGCGAGCGTCCTGCATTTAAGATAAAGCCAAGTAGAGAGAGATCTTGATCTGAAATGTTTTCACGCGCATCAATTGTGAGTAACACCACGTTTGCATCTTGAATCGCTTGTAATGTTTTGATGACAGAGAATTTCTCAACGGCTAAATGCACTTTACCACGTTTACGCACACCTGCTGTATCAATCAAGGTGTATTGTTGCCCATCGCGTTCCATTGGAATGTAGATACTGTCGCGTGTTGTGCCTGGCATATCGTAAACCACCACGCGATCTTCACCTAAAATACGATTGGTTAATGTGGATTTACCAACGTTTGGACGGCCTACAATCGCAATTTTAATATTTTTATCTTGTTCTTCTTCAAGTTCTTCGTCTAATGCTTCATCAATTAATGAAGTATCTTCTTCTGAGTCAAAGTCAAATTCGTGATCCCATTCATCTTTTTCTTCTTCATCAGAAGTGCGGTCATTTTCCGCTTCGTTTTCTTGTAATTTTTCCGCTAAAGGTGCAAGTACTTGCTCCATTAATTGAGTCACGCCACGGCCTTGTGATGCGGCGATTTGTTCAATTTCACCTAAGCCTAATTGATAAAATTCCGCACAGTGTGAGTCTGCATCAATACCGTCAGTTTTATTTGCTACAACCACGGTTGTTTTATTAGTACGTTGGCGTAAGTAATTGGCAATGCCAATGTCTGCAGCCGTTAAACCTGCACGCGCATCCACTAAGAAAAGCACTACATCGGCTTCTTCAATCGCTAATAAGGATTGTTCCGCCATTTTTTCTTCAACGCCTTCTTCAGTGCCATCAATACCGCCGGTATCGATCACAATGAAATCATAGCCAGAAATATTGGCATGACCGTATTTACGATCTCGGGTTAAACCAGGGAAGTCAGCGACAAGCGCATCGCGGGTACGGGTTAAACGGTTGAATAGGGTGGATTTACCTACGTTTGGGCGACCCACTAAGGCAACGACAGGAGTTGTCATAAAAATATCTCTGTAAAGTGTAAATTTGGTTAATTATAGCGAATGTTGGCTGGTAGGTAAAATTCGGGCATAAAAAAAGCACCTTCTGGTGCTTCATTATCTCGGCTTAATTGGCGGAATGGACGGGACTCGAACCCGCGACCCCCTGCGTGACAGGCAGGTATTCTAACCAGCTGAACTACCACTCCGCTAAGTGCTGGGTATAATAATGATGAACGTTAAAACCGTCAATCTTTTTTTTCTTTTTTATGTTTATCTGATTAATAGATAACCGATTAATGTGAGGTTTCGTCGCCCGCACGAATAGACCAAAAACATTTGCCATCGCTTTTTTTATTGACCAATTTAAGGAAATCTAAATGGGCTTGGAGTTCATCATCAGTGGGTTGTAACACTTTTAAATTCTGCGAAAAATTGACCGCATTTTGAAGATCTTGCATATTGGCACCCGCTTGGATAATTGAACTATCCGCATGATCTTCATCAAATAGACTGGTTTGCCCGCCCGTCATGGACAAATAGACGTCAGCCAAAATCTCCGCATCCAGTAACGCACCGTGGAGTGTTCGTTTGCTGTTATCAATGCCTAAACGATCACACAAGGCATCTAAGCTATTACGTTTTCCCGGGTACATTTGGCGAGCCATTTGCAACGTATCGGTGACCAGGCAAATGTCGGTTGTTTTGATATCTAACCCGAGTTTACGGAATTCATAGTCCATAAAGCCCACGTCGAAGGGGGCGTTGTGAATCAGCAGTTCAGCACCACGAATGTATTCAATAAAGTCCTGTGCAATCGTTTTGAAATCCGGTTTATCCGCCAGCATTTCATCCGTAATACCGTGAACTTTAATGGCATCAGGATCAACCAAACGATCCGGCTTAATATAAATGTGAAAATTATTGCCCGTGTATTTACGGTTGATCATTTCCACAGCACCAATTTCAATAATGCAATGTCCTTCGTAATGTGCGCCAATTTGGTTCATACCGGTGGTTTCAGTATCCAGTACAATTTGGCGATCCGGATTTATCATTGTTCTACCTATTTGTTTCCTTTAAAATACCGTCTATTTTACACAAGCTCGAATTAGTTATGCAAAAACAGATTGAAATTTTTACGGATGGATCTTGCCTCGGCAATCCGGGAGCCGGTGGCATAGGGATTGTCCTGCGCTATAAACAGCATGAAAAACATATTTCAAAAGGGTATTTCAAAACCACCAATAATCGCATGGAATTACGAGCAGTGATTGAGGCTTTAAATAGCTTAAAAGAGCCTTGCCATGTAACGCTTTATAGCGATAGCCAATATATGAAAAATGGCATCACACAATGGATTTACAATTGGAAGAAAAACAATTGGAAAGCGAGTACGGGCAAAGCGGTAAAAAACCAAGATTTATGGATTGCGTTAGATCAGGCGATTCAAACCCATAACATTGATTGGCAGTGGGTGAAAGGCCATTCAGGCCATCGTGAAAATGAAATTTGTGATGAATTAGCCAAACAAGGCGCAGAAAATCCGACCTTCGAAGATATCGGTTACGAAGGCTAGTCTGCACCTTATTTTAAGAGCGGTTATTCTTGATAACGAATTAAACCTTCCTGCTGTGTGGTGGCAATTAATGTGCCATCTGCAGCAAAAATTTGTCCTCTCGCTAAACCACGCCCAGCAAAAGCATTATTACTTTCAATGGCATGTAAGTGCCAATTATTTAAATTGAAAGGGCGGTGGAACCAAATGCTGTGGTCGATTGTGGCGACTTTCATCCCTTTCTGTAAAAAGCCTTTCCCATGTGGGTGAAGTGCGGTCAAAATACAGTGGAAATCAGAAAAATAGGCCAAGAGACATTGTTGCGTCTGCAAATCCAGTGGTGCCTCTCCATTGGTTTTAAACCAAGCATATTGTTCTGGCGGCAGTTTTCGACCATCAAATGGATTGTTTAAATATCGGCTATGAATTTGAAATGGGCGTTCTTGGGCAAATTTTTCACTTAAGCTTTCAGGCAAAGTCTGCGCCACTTTTAACATGATTTCATGTTCATCAATGCATTGTTCTGGTCCTGGTACTTGCGGCATGGCTGATTGATGGTCGAAGCCTTCTTCGGGTACTTGAAATGAAGCAGTGACATGACAAATCACATTTTTATGTTGAATGGCTTTTACGCGTAACGCAGAAAAGTTGCGTCCTTCACGTAAGGTTTCCACATCATAAATAATCGGGTGTTGACTATCGCCAGGAGCTAAAAAGTAAGCATGGCAGGAATGGAGTACACGCTCAGGCGGGGCAACTTGCATCGCGGCAGAAAGAGATTGTGCCACGACTTGGCCACCAAATACTTGGCGAAAACCTAAGTCTTCACTCGCACCACGAAAGATAAGATCATCAATTTTTTCTAATTTTAGCAATTCGATGAGTTGATTTAATTTATCCGACATTATTTTTTCCTTTTATAAATACAAAAAGACCGCATAGTTATGCGGTCTGAAGCGTTTTTATACGTTAAAACGGAAGTGCATGACATCTCCATCTTGGACGATGTAGTCTTTACCTTCTAAGCGCCATTTACCTGCTTCTTTTGCTCCGTTTTCACCTTTGAATTGGATGAAGTCATCGTAAGCAATGACTTCTGCTCGGATGAAGCCTTTTTCAAAGTCAGTATGGATTACAGCCGCTGCTTTAGGGGCGGTTGCACCCACAGAAACCGTCCATGCGCGCACTTCTTTCACACCTGCAGTGAAGTAGGTTTGAAGATTTAATAAGGCATAACCTGCACGAATTACACGGTTTAAGCCTGGTTCTTCAATACCAAGGTCTTGTAAGAATTCGATTTTTTCATCGTCATCAAGCTCAGCAATTTCTGCTTCAATCGCCGCACATACAGGCACCACAACAGAGCCTTCTTTTTCAGCAAATTCACGTACTTTGTCTAAATATGGGTTGTTTTCAAAACCGTCTTCATTCACGTTCGCAATGTACATGGTTGGTTTTAATGTGAGGAAGTTATAGCTTTTAATCGCCAATAATTCATCTTTATCTAACTCAACAGAACGAATCATGCCCGCTTCAGAAAGTACAGGAAGAATTTTTTCCATTACAGACAGCTCAAATTTTGCGTCTTTATCACCACCTTTAGCGCGTTTTTGTAAACGTTGGATTGCACGTTCACAGCTGTCTAAGTCAGCAAGGGCTAATTCAGTATTGATGGTTTCGATATCGCTTAATGGATCGATTTTACCCGCAACGTGCACGATATCATCATTTTCAAAACAACGAACAACATGACCAATTGCATCAGTTTCACGGATATTAGCTAGGAACTTATTACCTAAGCCTTCACCTTTACTTGCACCCGCAACCAAACCAGCAATATCCACAAACTCCATTGTGGTGGGTAATACACGTTCAGGTTTAACAATTTCCGCTAACGCATCTAAACGCGGATCCGGCATTGGTACCACGCCAGTATTCGGTTCGATGGTACAGAACGGGTAGTTTGCCGCTTCGATCCCGGCTTTGGTTAATGCATTAAAAAGGGTAGATTTACCGACGTTTGGCAAACCAACGATACCACATTTAAATCCCATGATGTTTTCCTTATTGTAAGCGTAAGTGCGGTTAAAATTTATGGTGTTTTTTCACCGCACTTCTGAGTTAAATTTTAAAACTGTTTAAGCGATTGGTGGCTTTCACCATGCCTTCTTTGAAAAGCAGTTCAATGCAATCGGTGGCCTCATCTAAAGCTTTATCGAGCGCTTCTCTTTCTGCAGGCGCGGGTTTGTTAAGCACAAAACCTGAAACTAAATCACGGTGTCCAGGATGGCCAATGCCAATGCGTAAACGATAGAAATTGTTGCTGTTACCAAGCTGTGCCACGATATCTTTTAAACCATTGTGACCGCCATGTCCGCCACCTTGTTTTAATTTTACGGTGCCTGGCGGTAAATCTAATTCATCGTGTAGCACTAAAATTTCTTCTGGTTTGATACGATAAAAATTAGCAAGTGCACTTACTGCTTTTCCGCTTAAATTCATAAACGTCGTAGGTACTAAAAAACGGACTTCTTTGCCATTAATTAGCGTTTTTCCTACGTAACCAAAGAATTTATTTTCTGCATTAAGCGAAACATTAAAGCGACGAGCCAAGCGCTCAATCAGCCATTCCCCTGCATTGTGGCGGGTTTCTGCATATTTATCGCCAGGATTACCCAGCCCCACGATGAGTTTAATTTCAGACATAGTTTTCTGCTTGAATAAAAATAGTGGTGTATTGTAGCGAAAAAGGGCTAATTTCTCAATCATCGCTGTAAAGCTCCCATATTTTAGGTTAGGTTGTAACTGATGAAATCCGACGAGTTAATAAAAATTTATGCGATTTAAACGTTTGGCTTTCTTTTTTATAAAAGAAATGTAAAATGCGGCAACGTTTTAAATATGACCCATATTTAAGATGTGTTTCCAACCTAGCCAACCTCTTTTGGGCAATTAGGGTAAAAACAAAAAAGCTGAAACGCTTTTTTTAATAAGTAGCGAGTCAAATGCCCCATGGCGTCTGTTTTTTCAGAAACAGAAAGTTTAGGCTTCCCGCAAGGCACCCGACTTATTTTTTTCACCTCTTTTAGAAGGTTTTTATCAATGACAATTACCACTCCTGTAAAAGCGATTCTTGCTTCCAATAAACACTTTTTAGATCGCCAAGATGCAATGGAATCAAACGTTCGTAGCTATCCGCGTAAATTACCGTTTGCTTATGAAAAAGCAGAAGGTTGCTGGGTTACTGACGTTGAAGGCAACAAATACCTTGATTTCTTAGCCGGTGCTGGCACTTTAGCATTAGGGCATAATCACCCTGTATTAATGCAGGCGATTCGTGATGTGTTAGATAGCGGTTTGCCTTTACATACACTGGATTTAACCACCCCATTAAAAGATGCATTCACTGAAGAATTATTGTCGTTCTTCCCGAAAGATGAATACATTTTACAATTCACCGGCCCATCAGGCGCAGATGCAAATGAAGCGGCAATTAAATTAGCGAAAACTTATACTGGCCGCGGTAACGTGATCGCGTTCTCTGGCGGTTTCCATGGTATGACTCACGGCGCATTATCGTTAACGGGTAACTTAAGTGCGAAAAATGCTGTGCAAAACTTAATGCCGGGCGTGCAATTCTTACCTTATCCGCACGAATACCGTTGCCCATTTGGTATTGGTGGCGAAGCTGGGGCAAAAGCCGTTGAACATTACTTTGAACACTTTATTGAAGATGTTGAAAGTGGTGTGGTAAAACCAGCTGCGGTAATTTTAGAAGCAATTCAAGGTGAAGGTGGTGTTGTGCCAGCGCCAATTAGCTTCTTACAAAAAGTCCGTGAAGTAACCAAAAAACATGGCATTTTAATGATCGTAGATGAAGTTCAAGCGGGATTCTGTCGTTCAGGTAAAATGTTTGCGTTTGAACATGCAGGCATCCAACCAGATATCGTTGTGATGTCAAAAGCGGTGGGCGGTAGCTTGCCATTAGCCGTGCTTGCAATCAAAAAAGAATTTGATGCTTGGCAACCAGCAGGCCATACCGGTACTTTCCGTGGTAACCAATTAGCGATGGCAACAGGTTATGCTTCACTAAAAATCATGCGTAATGAAAACTTAGCGCAAAATGCTAAAGAACGTGGCGAGTACTTAACTAATGCATTACGCGAATTAAGCAAAGAATACCCATGTATCGGTAACGTGCGTGGTAAAGGCTTAATGATGGGGATTGATATTGTTGATGAACGTCAAGCCAAAGATGCAACAGGTGCATACCCACAAGATGGCGAACTTGCGGTCGCTATCCAAAAAGCCTGCTTTAATAATAAATTATTGTTAGAGCGTGGTGGACGTGGCGGTAACGTTGTGCGTGTACTTTGTGCGGTAAACATCAATCAAGCAGAATGTGAAGAGTTTATTAAACGCTTTAAACAATCTGTTGCAGATGCATTAAAAGCCGTACGTGGTTAATCAAGAGCGGTCAGATTTTGCAGATATTTTGTGAAATTTGACCGCTTGAGCTCCCCCCTTTGTCAAAGAGGGGAATTTTTTAGGAAAGAATGGCTATGTCAGATCTTAAACAACATAAACAATCCCTTTTTTGTCGCGATGAGCAGTCGATTAAAGACTATGAAAATGCGATGAATAAAGCTGTGCAAGCGGTCTCAAATTGGTTGAAAAACGACAAAATGTACACGGGTGGCTCAATCAAACAAATGCGTGCTTTGATTGATGGATTTAAACCAAGCCAAGCTGGCGTGGGCGTAGAAAATGCGCTGGATCACCTCGTCGAAATTTTCTTAAATCCAAGTTTAAAAGTACATCACCCCCATTCATTGGCGCATTTACATTGCCCAACGATGGTAACGAGCCAAATTGCGGAAGTGTTAATCAATGCCACAAACCAATCTATGGACTCTTGGGATCAAAGCCCAGCGGGTTCAATTATGGAAGAGCATTTGATTGATTGGTTACGTCAAAAAGTGGGCTATGGCCAAGGCACTTCTGGGGTGTTTACCTCGGGCGGTACGCAGTCTAACTTAATGGGCGTATTATTAGCACGCGATTGGGCGATTGCGAATCACTGGAAAAATGAAGATGGTTCAGAATGGTCGGTGCAACGCGATGGTATTCCAGTTGATGCCATGAAGAAAGTTAAAGTCATTTGTTCAGAGAATGCGCATTTTTCTGTGCAAAAAAATATGGCAATGATGGGAATGGGTTTCCAATCTGTGGTTACTGTACCATCGAATGCCAATGCACAAATGGATGTCAACGCGCTTGAACAAACTTTGGCGCAATTAAAAGCTGAAGGTAAAATAGTCGCTTGTATTGTGGCGACGGCAGGCACCACAGATGCTGGCGCGATTGATGATCTCAAAGCGATTAGAAAACTAGCTGATGAATACCAAGCATGGTTACACGTTGATGCCGCTTGGGGCGGTGCGTTATTGCTTTCTCAAGAATTCCGTCATTTCTTAGATGGCATTGAGCTAACAGATTCAATTACACTTGATTTCCACAAGCATTTCTTCCAAACCATTTCTTGTGGGGCATTCTTGCTTAAAGATCAAGCGAACTATCGTTTTATTGACTACAAAGCAGATTATCTCAATTCAGAATATGATGAAGAGCACGGTGTGCCAAACTTGGTGGCAAAATCTCTACAAACAACGCGTCGTTTTGATGCCTTAAAATTATGGTTTACTGTGGAAGCATTAGGCGAAGCACTCTATGCTTCAATGATTGACCATGGTGTTAAATTGACCAAAGAAGTAGAAGGTTATATCAATGAAGCCGAAGAGTTAGAAATGCTCGTGCCAACGCAGTTTGCATCAGTGCTATTCCGTGTAGTGCCAAAAGGCTATCCAGCAGAATTTTTAGATGCCTTAAACCAAAATGTGGCGGATGAACTCTTTGCCCGTGGCGAAGCGAATATTGGTGTGACTAAAGTTGGCGATAAACAATCGCTAAAAATGACGACATTAAGCCCGATTGCTACGCTTGAAAATGTAAAAGCATTGTTAGCTCAAGTCTTAGCTGAAGCAAACCGCATTAAAGATGCAATTGCAAACGGCACCTATGTACCACCGATTGACTAGTTCTTTTATAGGAAGAAAAGGCCGATTTAAACGGTCTTTTCTTTTTTATAGTATAAGTATTAGAACGCCACTTAAGATTAATAAACTTCCCATGATTAATTTCATGCTTAAGGGTTCGCCTAACAAAACTACGCCTAAAATAATGGCAATGACCACACTGAGTTTATCAATGGGCGCAACCCAAGAGGCGGGCGCCATTTGTAACGCACGATAATAACAAAGCCAAGATAGGCCCGTAGCAACACCGGAAAGAATTAAAAAGGTAAACGGTTTTGCAGCAATATGTTGTGGCAGTTGCCATTCGTTACGTGCGCTAATGATACCTGCTGTAACGAGTAAAACCACAATTGTACGGATAAAAGTCGCGAGATTACTGTTAATGCCTTCAACCCCTAATTTACCTAAAATAGCGGTAAGTCCAGCGAAAAAGGCTGAACCAATAGCAAAAAATACCCAATTCATGATGTGTTCCTATTTTATCGTTAATATTGATTGCACTTTTCCGCTATAATAACGGAAAACTCATTAAGACAGAATAAGACATGAACCAAATTAATATTGAAATCGCCTATGCCTTGCCGGATCGCTATTATTTGAAATCCTTCAAAGTGGATGAAGGCACGATGATCCAAACGGCTATTTTACAATCGGGCATTTTACAACAGTTTACCGAAATCGATTTGCGTGAAAATAAAGTGGGGATTTATTCCCGCCCTGCAAAATTAACAGATCAATTAAAAGACGGCGATCGTATTGAAATTTACCGTCCATTATTAGCCGATCCTAAAGAAATTCGTCGTAAACGTGCAGCGGAGCAAGCCAAAGCCGCACAAGAAAAAGCTCAACAAGAAAAACAGGAAAAGGAGTAAAAAATGACCGCACTTTCCAACCAATATTGTCTGCCTGATGGCATTACCCCTGAAATTTTCCTGCGTGATTATTGGCAGAAAAAACCATTGATTATTCGTAATGGCTTGCCTGAAATTGTTGGCCAATTCGAGCCTGACGATATTATCGAATTAGCACAAGGCGAAGATGTGACGGCACGTTTAGTGAAAACCTTTTCAGATGATAATTGGAAAGTGTTTTTCAGTCCGTTATCTGAAGAAGATTTTGCAGATGTGCCAGAGAAATGGTCGGTGCTCGTCCAAAATTTAGAGCAATGGAGTACTGAATTAGGTCAGCTTTGGAATAAATTTGGCTTTATCCCACAATGGCAACGCGACGATATTATGGTGTCTTATGCACCTAAAGGCGGTTCCGTTGGTAAGCATTATGACGAATATGATGTATTCTTGGTGCAAGGTTATGGTCATCGCCGTTGGCAGTTAGGTAAATGGTGTGATTCTTCTACAGAATTTAAACTGAATCAGCCGATTCGTATTTTTGATGATATGGGCGAATTGGTGATTGATGAAGTGATGAATCCAGGTGATATTCTTTATATTCCGGCTCGTATGTCACATTACGGTGTAGCAGAAGATGATTGCTTGACCTTTTCTTTTGGTTTGCGTTATCCGAATTTAGCAGATATTTTCGATAACGTGAATAAAGCGTTTTGTCATCAAGATCCTGAATTGAATTTAAGCGAATTCCAATTACCGTTACGTTTAACGCAAGCAGAGCAGCGTACGGGCAAATTGGCTGATGAAAATATTCAGGCAATGAAAAAGCAATTCTTAGCGAAATTGGCAGAGTCTGAAGCCTTTGATGCCTTGTTCAAACAAGCAGTAGCCAGTGCAGTGAGCTCACGTCGCTATGAAATGTTGGTATCCGATGAAATGTCCGATCCTGACGAAGTGCGGTCAATTTTAGAAGAGGAACAAGGTGTATTAATGCAGGACAATAACTGCAAGTTGCTTTACACCGAAAATCCGCTCCGCATTTATGCTAATGGCGAATGGTTAGATGAAGTGAATGTCATTGAAGCGGAAGTGTTGAAACGTCTTTCTGATGGGGAATCGCTAGATTGGGCATTCTTAAATAATTTAGTGAATGATACAGAAGATCCTGAAAGTACAATGGAATTATTACTTGATTCGATTTGTAACTGGCTAGATGACGGTTGGGTGTTGATTGAATAATGTCTGAAAACATTTACTCCATTTCCCAGCTTAACAGCGCAACCCGCCAAATGTTGGAAGGGAATTTTTCACAGATTTGGCTTACAGGGGAGATTTCTAATTTCACTCAACCTGTGTCAGGGCATTGGTATTTAACGCTAAAAGATGAAAATGCCCAAGTTCGCGGTGCGATGTTCCGCATGAAAAATTTGCGTGTGGGGTTTCGTCCGCAAAACGGCATGCAGGTCTTGGTGCGGGCGAATGTCAGTTTATATGAGCCTCGCGGTGATTATCAGCTGATTATTGAATCCATGCACCCTGCCGGTGAGGGATTATTGCAACAGCAATTTGAAGCGCTAAAAATGAAATTGGCAGCTGAAGGATTGTTTGCACAAAACCTGAAGAAAAGCTTGCCAGACTTTGCCAAAGCAGTGGGCATTATTACGTCTTCTACAGGCGCGGCTTTACAAGATATTCTGCATATTTTGGCTCGCCGCGATCCAAGTTTAAAAGTGGTGATTTATCCAACGGCAGTGCAAGGCAAAGAAGCAACGGCTGAAATCGTCCAAATGATTGAACTCGCTAATGCCCGTCAAGAAGTGGATGTATTGATTGTCGGCCGTGGTGGTGGTTCTTTAGAAGATCTTTGGTGCTTTAATGAAGAAGAAGTGGCACGTGCGATTTTCCGTTCTAATTTACCGATTATCAGCGCGGTAGGTCACGAAACCGATGTCACCATTGCCGATTTTGTGGCTGATTTACGTGCGCCAACCCCCTCTGCTGCGGCGGAGTTAGTGAGTCGCAATCAGCAGGAATTACTTCAACAGTTAGCCTATAAACAACAGCGTTTGGAGATGGCGTTAGATCGTATTTTTAGTCATCAACAACAACGTTTGCAACAGTTACGTTTGCGCCTGCAAAATCAACATCCACAAAATCAATTATTGATGCAAAAAGCCAGAACGGCGCAATTACATCATCGTCTCTTATTAGCGATGCAGCGTCAAATGGATAAAACGCAGCAAAAATTGACCGCACTTTCCGCGCGCTTAAAGCAAAATCCGTTGCCTTATCAATTGCAAAAACAATCCCAATATTTAGCTCAGTTACAAGTGCGGTTAAATTTAGGGGCGAATCGTCAAGTCACGGAGCGTCAAAATAAATTGGCGACGTTGTGTGGCAAGTTGGATGGATTAAGCCCATTAAAAGTATTAGCACGAGGATATTCCATCGCGGAAGATGTCAAAGGACATGCCATTGTGAGCGTGAAACAAGTCAAAACAGGCGATATGATTAAAACGAAAGTCGCTGACGGGGAAATAATCAGCCGCGTTTGTTAATTTAACTGGATTCTTAATGTAAACCTATGATGAATAAGAAATCATCATAGGTTTTCTTTTTTTGTGACCGGCTTCAAAGTTTCAACAAAAAAATAGATGGTTCAGTTTTTTTTATTTTTTTATGGGAGTATTATGCGACCTCAATACTAGGAGAGTAATGATGTCAGATATTCAACAGTTTAGTCAGCATGATATAGAAATTCTTAATGAAGAAACTGTTTACAAAGGTTTTTTTACACTTAAGAAAGTACAGTTCAAACACAAGCTTTTTGCCGGTAGTGAAAGTGGCGTGGTGACACGTGAATTATTGGTAAAAGGTGCCGCTTCTGCCGTGATTGCTTACGATCCGAAAGAAGATTCGGTAGTTTTGGTTGAACAAGTACGTATTGGTGCATATCAACCTGGCTCAGATCGTTCTCCTTGGTTATTAGAGTTGATCGCCGGCATGGTCGAAGCGGGGGAACAACCTGAAGAAGTGGCTTTGCGTGAAAGTGAAGAAGAAGCGGCTGTCTCAGTTCAAGATCTTACTCATTGTTTAAGTGTATGGGATAGCCCGGGTGGTGTCGTCGAACGTATTCATCTGTTTGTCGGTCGAGTAGATAGCTCGCAAGCCAAGGGTATTCATGGTTTAGCTGAAGAAAATGAAGACATCCGTGTTCATGTGGTGAAACGTGAACAAGCCTACCAATGGATGTGTGATGGCAAAATTGATAATGGTATTGCAGTAATGGGCTTGCAATGGCTTCAATTAAATTACGCCCAATTGCGGCAGCGTTGGCAATAGGAGTCCCATGAACAATACATTTGAATGCGAGTCCGCAAGTGAGATCGTCAAATTATTACAAATCACCGATCCTCATTTGTTTAAGGATACAAGCAAAGACTTATTAGGTATCAACACGCATGAAAGCTTTTCTCAGGTGTTAAAAGAAATTCAGGCAGAGTCTTTTAATTATGATGTCGTGCTTGCGACAGGTGATTTGGTACAAGATAGTAGCGACGAAGGTTATCTACGATTTGTTGAAATGGTTAAACCGTTAAATAAATCAGTATTTTGGCTTCCAGGTAACCATGATTTTCAACCTAAAATGGTCGAGCATTTAAGCCAATCACCTATTAACGCATCAAAACATTTACTTCTTGGCAAACATTGGCAAGTGATTTTGTTAGATAGCCAAGTTTCTGGTGTGCCTCATGGCGAATTGAGTGCTTATCAGCTAGATTGGTTAAAAACAAAATTAGCCGAAAATCCAGCTCGTCATAGCTTAGTCGTCTTACATCACCATCTATTGCCAACGAATTCAGCATGGCTTGATCAGCATAACTTACGTAATGCGCATGAATTCTCAGAGGTTCTTGCTCAATTCAACAATGTAAGAGGGATTTTATACGGTCATATTCATCAAGAAGTCGATGGCTATTGGCAAGGTTATCAAACCATGGCAACACCAGCGACTTGTATTCAATTTAAGCCGGACAGCAATCATTTTGCTTTAGATACCTTGCAACCAGGTTGGCGTGAAATTGAGCTACATCCAGATGGGCGAATTGAAACAAGGGTGAAGAGAATCAAACAAAAAACATTCTTGCCAAATATGGAGGAAGAAGGATACTAAACAAAGTGCGGTTAAAATTCAGGTGATTTTAACCGCTCTTTTTCTATACCGAAATGGGTAAAAGTCCATTTTACACTAGCCAGAATTCCCACAACTCTGTACAATAGCCGACCGATTTTATCTTTTAACTAATCTTTATTTTTAAGCAATATGACGCAAAAATTACATATTAAAACATGGGGCTGTCAGATGAATGAGTACGATTCATCAAAAATGGCCGATCTTCTCTTAAATACACATGGTTTAGAATTAACGGATATTCCAGAAGAAGCCGATGTGTTACTTCTTAACACCTGTTCTATTCGTGAAAAAGCACAAGAGAAAGTGTTCCATCAATTAGGTCGTTGGAAAGAATTAAAAAAACAAAATCCAAACTTAGTGATTGGTGTGGGCGGTTGTGTAGCATCACAAGAAGGTGAGCATATTCGTCATCGTGCACCTTATGTGGATATCGTATTTGGTCCGCAAACTTTACATCGTTTGCCAGAAATGATTAACCAAATCCGTGGCGGCAAAAGTTCGGTGGTGGATGTAAGTTTCCCTGAAATTGAGAAATTTGACCGCTTACCAGAGCCTCGCGCAGAAGGCCCAACAGCGTTTGTGTCTATTATGGAAGGCTGTAATAAATATTGTACTTACTGCGTGGTGCCTTATACCCGTGGTGAAGAAGTGAGCCGTCCTGTTGATGATGTATTATTTGAAATTGCGCAGTTGGCCGATCAAGGTGTACGTGAAATCAATTTATTAGGCCAAAACGTAAATGCGTATCGTGGCCCGACATTTGATGGCGGTATCTGTACATTTGCGGAGTTATTGCGTTTAGTGGCGTCTATTGATGGTATCGACCGTTTACGTTTTACCACCAGTCACCCAATCGAATTTACTGATGATATTATTGACGTGTATCGCGACACACCAGAATTAGTAGATTTTGTACACTTGCCGGTGCAAGCTGGTTCTGACCGTATTTTAACCATGATGAAACGTGGTCATACCGCGTTAGAATATAAATCGATTATTCGTAAATTACGTGCAGTGCGTCCAAATATTCAAATCAGCTCAGATTTCATTGTGGGCTTCCCTGGTGAAACCAATGAAGAGTTTGAACAAACAATGAACCTAATCGCACAAGTGAATTTTGATATGAGCTTCAGCTTTATCTATTCTGCGCGTCCAGGTACACCTGCAGCAGATATGCCAGATGATGTAACCGAAGAAGAGAAAAAACAACGTCTCTATCTTTTACAAGAGCGTATTAACCAACAAGCGGCACAATATAGTCGCCGTATGCTTGGTACAGAGCAACGCGTGTTGGTGGAAGGGCCATCTAAGAAAGATATTATGGAATTAACAGGACGTACGGAAAACAACCGTATTGTAAATTTCCAAGGCTCACCAGATATGATTGGTAAGTTTGTCGATATCAAGATTACCGATGTTTATACTAACTCTCTACGTGGCGATGTGGTGCGTACTGAAGATCAAATGGGATTACGTATTGCACAATCTCCACAAGAAGTAATGAATCGTACTCGTAAAGAAGATGAATTAGGCGTAGGACGTTATCACGGCTAATCATATTAAGAATATAGATAAGTAACCGTACGAAAGTGCGGTTATTTTTTTATGTGTTTTTTAGAAAAGAGAGTAGGAAAGTCTTTATCCTGAATTTTAGGCATAAAAAAACACCAATTAAGATGCTGATTTAAAGTGGTGGGTCGTGAAGGATTCGAACCTTCGACCAACGGATTAAAAGTCCGCTGCTCTATACGATAACGCATTGCGCGTTCGTGCTTGGGCGAGCCGTTGGGGCATTCGTCAGTTCCAATTCTACGGTGGCGCATCAATTTCCGTTTAGCGTGAATTGCGCCGATTAATCAGCGGTCAAGCCGTTGCCGTTTGTGTTGCGCGCCATCCAGCAAAGCGTGTTACATAACAAGACGGTGGTAATGTTGCTTAATGTAGATGGTTCGACAAAATGGTTTGATATGTGTGTACGCAACGCAAAAGAAATCGTGTATATCACTAATTCACGAATCCCTTTCATCAACAATGAAACTGGCGAAGAAACAGACCAAAATAACAAGCCACAAATGCTTGTACTATTTGAGCCAAAAGCCCCTTACGGCAGTTTGAAGTCATCTTATGTGTCTATGCACGAAATGAAAGAAAAAATAACTCCAATAACTCTAAAAATGCTTGCTTTTAATTTTTTTTGGGGTTATAATACCCCTAAATAAACAATTTTACGAGGTAAAAGATAATGTGAACAGTAAACAATTAATAAAGCAAATTGAAGAAGATGGCTGGTATCTTGTTGAAATAAAAGGGAGCCATCATCAATTTAAGCATGATAAAAAAATAGGGCGAGTCACAGTTCCACACCCTAAAAAAGATTTACCGCTAAATACAGTTAGATCAATATTGAAACAAGCAGGGCTTAAAAAGTAAGCCCTACTTTTGCAAGATTTTATTTTTTATATTGCAATTTATATATCGCTATTTTTATCTATATTTGTTTTATTAATTGTTTATTACGTCTATTATCTTAGATACTAGTTTTATTTGTTTTACATTTCTTTAAATCTATAAGGCTTTTATATGTTATACCCAATCGGAATAGAAATGGGCGATGAAAATCACGCATACGGTGTGGTTGTGCCTGATGTACCAGGCTGTTTTTCAGCTGGTGATACATTAGAAGAAGCATTCATCAACGCAAAAGAGGCAATTGCCTTCCATATTGAAGGCATGTTAGAAGATGGAGAGGAAATCCCACAGCCAACATCTCTGCAAGAGCATGTTAAAAACCCAGAGTATGAAGGCTTTACGTTTAGTTTTGTGGATGTAGATTTAACGCATCTAATGGGGAAAGCTGAAAAAATCAATGTAACCTTGCCTAGTCTTCTAATTAAACGCATTGATAATTTTGTGGCAACACATCCCGAATATAAAAACAGAAGCAACTTTTTGGCACAGATTGCTACAAATAAGTTACTTGCTGCATAAAAATAAAAGCCGCTATTTCTAGCGGCTTTTTTCATCATCTAATATTTTTCTCAAATTGGCTTTTTCTTCGTCCGATAATTTACCCAAAACAAGCTCAAGCAATTTGTCTTTTGTCAGCTTACTGGCGCGTGTGGTATGCCCAAACTCCATATTCATTACAAAGCGGTGTCCGCATAGGGGATTCTTGCATGCACAATAATATCGAGTAAATTCACTGTGTAAACCGATCAGAAGATTACAGATAAATCCTTTGAACGACACATCGAAACAGATAGTGAAGTAAAACAAATTGGTACATCGACAAAAACAGTAGATTCAGATAGTACGCAAACTATAGGCGGAAATAAAACTGTTAGCGTATTGGGTAGTATCAATGACACGACTGCAAGTAATCGTACTGTAGGAACAGGTGGCACGCTACAAGAAAAAATCGTTGGATTGGCGCAACGTGTTTCAGACGAAAAGAATAAATTTGTGGCGCCGCTAAGTTATGTGGGTACTGAAGGGCAAAACATATTTAGACTGTTGGAAGATACTATTCAACTGTTGGGAGAAGTTGTAAGCACCTTAGCAACGCACACACACGCTGGTTCACCTTCGCCAGATCAAGCAAGCATATTCAACCAGCAGGCAAACAAAGCAAAAACAATAAAAGGCAAACTCACGCCGATTATTGAATAGCTACCGCACTTCACATAAAACCAAAGCCGCACAATGTTGCGGCTTTTCTTTATGTTTCCGATATGTATATCAGAGACATTAACCACGGAAAATCTAAGTGATTGTTATAACAAATAAATCTACGTAATAAGCAATATAAAACAATTCCACGGAAATTTTTCACGTAAAAACACAAGGCACGGAAAATCCACTTCCTCCCCCGCTGAATTTGCGTTAAAAATTTACATTTTTTCAGTTAATTTTCAGATTGTAAAATTGGGTAAGTAGTTGAGGTAAAAGAGATCATTTTACTGAAAGAATAGGGATCTTAACTGTAAAATTTACGGGGTTTTACAGTGTTTTTCACTTAAAAGAGATCTGTGTAAGTTTGTAGGAGATTACAGTATATTGATTTATAAGGTGTTTTTATCTTTTACGTGATAGTTAATAAGAAATTTTTATTTCATTTTTAATGATTGGCGGCATCGCCACTGAGATAAATAATTTATAAATGAAAGTGTAAAAAAATGGAAATTTAACCGCCACTTTATCGCCACTTAAGAAAGAATTGGTGGGTCGTGAAGGATTCGAACCTTCGACCAACGGATTAAAAGTCCGCTGCTCTACCGACTGAGCTAACGACCCAACTAGATGATTTTAAAGTAAATTTTAAAATCTTTTGACTGGTGTTTAAATGGTGCCCGAAGCCAGACTTGAACTGGCACGCCTCGAAAGGCGAGGGATTTTAAATCCCTTGTGTCTACCGATTCCACCACTCGGGCAAATTGGAGCGGGAAACGAGGCTCGAACTCGCGACCCCGACCTTGGCAAGGTCGTGCTCTACCAACTGAGCTATTCCCGCGTTTGCTTGTTGCCAAACAACGGGGCGTATTTTACGGATTTATCTCATTGTGTCAAATAAAATTCGTAAAAAAAGTTTTTGATTGGTTAAAAATAGTTCAAAAATAAAAGGTTCGATTAAAATAACCGCACCTTTTATTTAAAATTTAGTCAATTCTATAATTCAATGTTATCTAACAAGCTGCCTTTTGCTGCTTTTAAGTATTGAAGCATTGACCAAACCGTTAAAATCGCAGCTAAATAGAGCAATACAATTGCTAGCGTTTCCATATACACATTATATCGCCAGAGTAATCCACCTAAAGCGAGCATTTGAGAGGTTGTTTTTACTTTTCCTAGCCATGAAACAGCCACTTTATTACGCTCACCTAATTCAGCCATCCATTCACGTAAAGCAGAGATAATGATTTCACGTGAAATCATGATAATCGCTGGAATAGTAATCCAGAAAGAATGTTGATATTCTACAATTAATACTAGCGCAGTGATCACCATTACTTTATCGGCAACAGGATCAAGGAAAGCACCGAAACGTGTTGTTTGTTTTAATTTTCGAGCAAGATAGCCATCAAACCAGTCAGTGACCCCGGCGATAAAGAAGATAAGCGTTGTAATAAAAGGTGCAGAAGGGATAGGCAAATAAAACGCCACGACGAAGAATGGAATTAAAATCACTCGGAGAATCGTCAGAAAAATAGGAATATTATATTTCATAAAAAAATAACCGTACTTTGGTTAAAGATACGCTCATTCTAAAGGATCTACAAAAATAAAAAAAGCCACTTAGTGTGGCTTTTTCTTAAAAGTTAAAGTTTATCAGCGTTTTGTTTCAAGTATTTAGCAACACCTTCAGGGTTGTCTTTCATGCCTTCTTTACCTTTTTCCCATTGAGCAGGGCAAACTTCACCGTGTTCTTCGTGGAATTGCAACGCATCAACCATACGTAACATTTCATCGATGTTACGACCTAATGGTAAATCGTTTACGATTTGGTGACGAACAACACCGTTTTTGTCGATTAAGAATGAAGCACGTAATGCAACACCTTCTTCTGGATGTTCGATACCGTATGCTTTCGCGATCTCATGTTTAACGTCAGCTGCTAATGCATATTTGACTGCACCGATACCGCCGTTTTCAGTTGGGGTATTACGCCATGCATTGTGAGTGAATTGAGAGTCAATAGATACACCAACAACTTCAACTCCACGTTTTTTGAATTCTTCATAACGGTGGTCGAATGCGATTAACTCAGATGGGCAAACGAAAGTGAAGTCTAATGGGTAGAAGAATAATACCGCTGCTTTACCTTCGATGTGTTTTTTGAAATTGAAGTTATCAACGATTTCACCATTGCCTAAAACTGCAGAGGAAGTAAAATCTGGAGCTTGACGAGTTACTAATACCATAGTCATAATTCCTATATGAATGTTAATAAAAATTTTGCGAATGCAAAATGCGGAGAATATTTTAAAAAAATTAACCGCACTTTAACAGCTGTTTTTATCTATTAAATTAATTAATATTGTCTAAGTTACAGGTGAAATATATGTCAGAACATCATACTTTATCGACCACACTGGTTCATGCAGGACGTAAAAAACGTTTTACCCAAGGGGCTGTAAATCCAGTGATCCAACGTGCTTCTTCTTTAGTGTTTGAAACTATTGCAGATAAAAAACATTGCACAAAAAATCGTTACAAGGGAGAGCTTTTTTACGGTCGTCGAGGCACGTTAACACACTTTGCTCTTCAAGATTTAATGTGTGAAATGGAAGGCGGGGCAGGTTGTTATCTTTATCCCTGTGGTGCTGCAGCGGTAACAAACGCTATTTTGTCATTTGTAGAAACGGGCGATCACGTTTTAATGACAGGTGCGGCGTATGAGCCGACACAAGATTTTTGCAATGTGATTTTGAAAAAAATGCATATTGATACGACCTATTATGATCCAATGATAGGCGCAGATGTTGCCAAACTCGTGCAGCCAAATACAAAAGTCTTATTTTTAGAGTCGCCAAGCTCTTTAACGATGGAAGTGCCTGATATTCCGGCAATTGTTAAAGCCGTTCGAGCCGTGAGTCCTGAAATCGTCATTATGATCGATAATACATGGGCGGCAGGCGTATTATTTAAAGCGTTAGAGCACGGTATTGATATTTCTATTCAAGCAGGAACGAAATATTTAGTGGGGCATTCTGATATTATGATTGGTACTGCGGTGGCTAATGCACGTACTTGGGATAAATTGCGCGAACATTCCTATTTAATGGGGCAAATGGTTGATGCAGATTCCGCTTATACAACAGCACGCGGTATTCGTACCTTAGGTGTGCGATTAAAACAACATCATGAAAGCAGTTTGAAAGTCGCCAAATGGTTAAGTGAACAACCACAAGTTAAAGCAGTGTATCATCCTGCTTTGCCAAGCTGTCCTGGCCATGAAAACTTTAAACGTGATTTTACCGGCGCAAGCGGTTTATTCTCTTTTGAATTGCATAAACGTTTAAATGATGAAGAACTTTCTGCCTTTATGGATCATCTTGATCTTTTCACAATGGCTTATTCTTGGGGCGGGTTTGAATCGCTCATTTTATGCAATCAACCAGAAGAAATTGCAAAAATTCGCCCAGGTATTGAGCGTAAATTAACGGGATCATTAATTCGTCTGCATATTGGATTTGAAGACACAGATGAATTAATTGCTGATCTTCAAGCGGGTTTTGACCGAATCAAATAAGAAAGAGGGCTGTTTATGTAAACAGCCCTTATTTACTCAATCTTTGAGTTGATTTATCATAGTCAGCATTTTTAGCAACTAGAGAAGAATAATGAAACATATTCATATTTTAGGCATCTGCGGGACTTTTATGGGTGGCGTTGCGATGATTGCCAAACAAATGGGCTATAAAGTAACAGGTTCCGATACTAATGTTTACCCACCGATGAGCACCTTTTTACAAGAGCAGGGCATTGAAATTATTCCTAATTATGATGTCGCTCAACTTCAACCTGCGCCAGATATGGTGATTGTCGGAAATGCCATGAAGCGTGGTAATCCTTGTGTGGAATATGTTTTGGATAATGCCTTGCCTTACACATCAGGTCCTCAATGGTTACACGACCATTTATTGCGTAATCGTTGGGTGTTAGCGGTTTCAGGTACACATGGTAAAACCACAACAACGGGGATGTTGACTTGGATTTTAGAACAAAATGGCTTAAAACCAGGTTTCCTAATCGGTGGAATTGCGGGCAACTTTGGTACTTCTGCTCGTTTAGGGGAAAGTGAGTTCTTTGTGATTGAAGCGGATGAGTATGATACGGCGTTCTTTGACAAGCGTTCTAAATTTGTACATTACAATCCGAAAACCTTGATCATTAACAATATCAGCTTCGATCATGCTGACATCTTCGATGATCTTCACGCGATCCAGCGTCAATTCCATCATATGATCCGAACTATTCCTTCTACAGGACGCGTTCTTTCTTTTGCAGATGAGCAGAGCGTGAAAGAAACCCTCAATATGGGCTGTTGGTCAGAACAGCAGTTTATTGGTAAAGATAAAGAATGGTTTGCGGAACGTATTACTAATGATTGCTCAGAATTTACTGTATTCCATCACGGTAAAAAAGTTGCTGAAGTGAAATGGAATATTGTCGGACAGCACAATATGCACAATGCGTTAATGGCGATTGCGGCGGCTTACCATGCGGGTATCAAAATTGAAGATGCATGTCAGGCATTGGGCAGCTTTATCAATGCAAAACGTCGTTTAGAAGTGAAGGGGGAAGTAAACGGTATTACGGTTTATGATGACTTCGCTCACCATCCAGAAGCCATTCTGGCGACACTTACTGCGTTGCGTGACAAAGTAGGCGGTGGCGTACGTATTCTTGCCGTATTAGAGCCTCGTTCAAACACCATGAAAATGGGCGTGCATAAAGATGAAATTGCGCCAGCGCTTGGACGTGCTGATGCGGTGTTTATGCTACAACCAGATAATATTCCATGGGATGTGGCTGAAATTGCAGGACAATGTGTGCAACCTGCACATTACACAGGAAATGTTGATAAATTAGTCGATATGATTGTGGCAGAAGCAAAACCAACGGATCATATTCTTGTGATGTCAAATGGTAGCTTTGGCGGCATTCATCAAAAGATTTTAGATCGATTAAAATAATCTCAATGTTAAGTGTGGTCAAAAATGAGAGTGTTTTTGACCGCACTTTTTATTATCAAAAATAAGGAAATTACATGGCTGATCCACATATTCAATCTCTAATGGATGTTTGGGATAAACTCACTGTCATTATTTATCGCACAGGCTTTGTCATTGCGGCATTTAGCATCTTGGCTTTAACTTGGTATCCTCAACAAGCTCAAATTGCCGTGTTGATTGCGGCAACTTGTTGTGCATCATCCCTTCATATTTATTTAAAGCATTTCCGTTTAACATTCCAATTTGCCACGTGGCTTGCACTCTTATGTGCGCTTTTAGGTTGGCATGAATTGGCACTGGGTGGAGCATTGGTCACACTGGGCGGTTTATGTTTTAAAGAATACTTCTGTTTTAGAGTACCGCTATTAAATTTACAACCTGCATTTGTCGCCGCACTTTGGTTTACTTGGGTATTTGAAGGTGGTTGGATTGTCCGAATTTTGTCGGTGATTGTTGGCGGATTATTATTAATTCTAGCGGTTCAAAAATGGCGAATGCCATTACATTTTGATATTGGCGATAAGACAAAGTATCAAATCTAATAAGATTGATAGATAAAGGCATAATGTTTCAGGACATTGTGCCTTTTTATTTCGATTAAATTTACCTTTATTTAAAAACGAAAAAAGCACCGAAATTTCGGTGCTTTGTAATTTGGTTGCGGGGGCCGGATTTGAACCGACGGCCTTCGGGTTATGAGCCCGACGAGCTACCAAGCTGCTCCACCCCGCGTCTGATGGCGCGTAATATACTCGTTTCAAAAATTATTGCAAGATTTAAACTGAATTTGACTTTCCGTTTGTTAAAAAAATAAACAAAATGAATATTAATTAACCATTTTATGAAATAGTGCTAGTCCTAAAAGGGAATTTTTGATAGCGTATGCACCTTTGTATTGAGTTAGTTTAATTTAGGAAAATAAGAATGAAATTTCGTCAAAATCTCGCTGTAAAAATGCTCTCTGTAATGGCGGCAGTTTCGGTGCTTGCGTCATGTGGTTCAGCACCAAGTAAAGTCTCTTCTAAAAATAATTCTAGCTTGCCGCGTACAGCAACGGGCGATGATCCACAAAAATTTGGGGCAAAGTATAGCGGACGTAATTATCAACAAGCTATTTTAAGCCCAGTGGCTTCCGTGGAGAACAAAGGTGCGGTAGTTAACCAAGGTGATTTTTTAACGCAGTTGACGAATGTTCGTGATTATTCAAATTCATTAACAAATCGCTTTGCGGCGAATTATGGCAAAATCACTAACTGGGTACTTGCAGGGGCCAATGTGAATGAATTAGCGCAATACGGCATCAACCCACAGATTATGAAAGGTTTCGATGGTTATCAAAACGTGTTGATGACAGGTTATTATTCGCCAGTGATTCATGCACGCCGTACTGCACAAGGTCAATATCAACATCCAATTTATGCGATGCCAAGCTATAAACGTTATAGCCGTGCAGAAATTTATAATGGTGCATTGGCAGGACAAGGCTTAGAGCTCGCTTACAGTGATTCAATGATGGATAACTTCCTACTAGGCGTGCAGGGGAGTGGCTATGTTGATTACGGTGATGGCAATTTAAATTATTTAGCCTATGCGGGTCAAAATGGTTATAAATATCAAGCGGTTGGTCGTTTGTTAGTAGAAGATGGTGAAATTCCAAAAGAAAAAATGTCTATTCAAGCGATTCGTGAATGGGGGAAAGCAAACCCATCTCGAGTACGAGAATTGTTAGAACGTAACCCATCTTATGTTTTCTTTAAAAACGATCCGACAGGTAAAGTGAAAGGTTCTGCTGGTGTGCCTTTAGTGCCAATGGCTGCTGTTGCTTCTGATCGCAATGTGATTCCTTCTGGAACCGTATTATTGGTTGAAGTACCTGATATTGATAATGAGGGTAACTGGATGGGCACACACAAATTACACTTAATGGTAGCACTTGATGTGGGCGGAGCAGTAAATGGTCACCACTTTGACTTATACCGTGGTATTGGCGATCAAGCGGGTCATATTGCGGGGTTATCAAAACACTATGGACGCGTTTGGGTACTACAATAATGGCTCGAGTTGATAACTACGAACAACGTTTTGGCGGCATTGGCCGCCTTTACACACCAGAAGGCTTGGCGCGTTTGCGTCAGGCTCATGTGTGCGTCATTGGTATTGGCGGTGTAGGTTCGTGGGTGGTGGAAGCGCTTGCGCGAAGTGGCGTAGGGCAGATCACAATGATTGATATGGATGATATTTGTGTCACTAATATTAATCGTCAGCTTCCTGCGTTGAGTGGCAATATTGGCAAGCTTAAAACGGAAGTGATGGCAGAACGCGTTAAGCTGATTAATCCAGAATGTGTGGTGAATATTATCGATGATTTCATTTCACCGGATAATCAAGCCGAATACTTAAATCGTGGTTATGATTATGTCATTGATGCCATTGATAATGTGAAAACCAAAGCAGCCATGATTGCCTATTGCAAACGTAATAAAATCAAGATTATTACTATTGGTGGCGCAGGTGGTCAGACAGATCCATCCAAAATCCAAATTGCTGATTTAAGCAAAACGATTCAAGATCCATTATTGGCGAAAGTGCGGTCAGTTTTACGTAAGGATTTTAATTTTACCCAAAATCCACAACGTAAATTTGCAGTTGATGCGGTGTTTTCAACCCAGCCTTTGATTTTCCCTAAAATGGGCGAGGGCTGTAAAGTATCAGCCACCATGAATTGTGCAAATGGTTTTGGTGCGGCAACCATGATCACCGCAACCTTTGGATTTTTTGCCGTTTCTAGGGTAATAGACAAGTTATTAAAATAAAGAAATGAAGCAACGTGAAAACGTTGCTTTTTCTTTATGAATAAAAGTATTCAATAAGATGAAGAAATATCACTTCATTTTTTTAATTTGAAATGTTGCAATTTTATCAAAAAGGCGTAGTCTATGTTGGGTTTGAGAATAATTCCCAATAAAAGTAAGGAAACAAAATGAAACAAGTATTAAAAATGAGTGCAATTTCTACCGCACTTTTAACCCTTCCAATGATGGCAAATGCTGATGTATTGGCCTCCGTGAAACCGCTCGGTTTTATTACATCATCTATTGCAAACGGTGTGACAGATACACAGGTTTTAGTACCAGCTGGTGCTTCTCCACATGATTACAGCTTAAAACTTTCAGATGTGCAAAAAGTGAAATCTGCAGATTTAGTGCTTTGGGTTGGTGAAGATATTGACGCTTTCTTAGCGAAACCGATTAGCCAAATTGATAGTAAAAAAGTCATCAATATTTCTGATATTCCAGAAATTAAACCGCTTTTAAGCAAAGTCCATCATGAACATTATCATGAAGGCGATGAACACGAGCACGGTCATGATCATAAACATGGACACGATCATAAGCACGAACATGGTCATGACCATGAGCATCATCACCACGACGTGGATGAAAATGGATTAAGCGTGAACTGGCATTTATGGTATTCACCAGCCATCAGCCAAATTGTGGCACAGAAAGTGGCGGATAAATTAACGGAACAACATCCGGATAAAAAAGAGCTCATTGCGAAAAACTTAGCCGATTTTAACCGCACTTTGACTGAGCAAAGCGACAAGATCAAAGCACAATTAGCGCCACTCAAAGATAAAGGTTTCTTTGTGTTCCATGATGCTTATAGCTATTTCAATGAGGCTTATGGTTTAAATCAAACCGGTTATTTCACCATTAATCCATTAGTGGCACCAGGTGCAAAAACCATTGCTCACATCAAAGAAGAAATAGAAGAACACCATGTAAATTGTCTTTTTGCTGAACCGCAATTCACACCAAAAGTGATTGATTCGCTTGCACAAAGCACAAAAGTTAATGTTGGTCGTTTAGATCCTATTGGCGATAATGTACAGCTTGGTCCAAATTCTTATGCGAATTTCCTTCAAGCCACCGCTGATAGCTATGCTCAATGTTTAAGTAAATAATCAAAAATCTCCCCCTCGCCCCCTCTTTACAAAAGAGGGGGAATATTCTTGAAATATCCCCAAATTTAACCGCACTTTCGTGCTATAATCCGCCCAATTTTTCCCTATCGAGAAAACGCATGAAACAACTATTTGCCACAACTGCCCGTGGTTTTGAAGAACTCTTAAAAGTCGAACTGGCTGAGCTTGGTGCAACAGAATGTAAAATTGCACAAGGCGGCGTACATTTTCAGGCTGATGATGAAACACTTTATCGAAGCTTACTATGGTCACGTTTAGCTTCACGTATTTTGTTACCTATTGTAAATGGCAAGGTATACAGTGATTTAGACTTGTATTCAATTGTGACAGGGCAAGATTGGTTAAGTTATTTTGACGAGAAAGCCACATTTTTTGTTGATTTCAACGGGACAAACCAAGAAATTCGTCACACCCAATTTGGTGCGATGCGTGTGAAAGATGCCATTGTGGATTATTTTGAACGCCAAGGGAAAGCGCGCCCAAATGTGGATAAAGACTATCCGGATATTCGAATTCATGCTTATTTAAATAAAGAAGAACTCGTTGTTTCACTCGATTTAAGTGGTGAAGCATTGCATTTGCGTGGCTATCGTGAAGATACAGGGCAAGCGCCTTTACGTGAAACCTTAGCCGCCGCGATTGTGCTTCGTTCAGGTTGGAAAAAAGGAACACCGTTAGTGGATCCAATGTGTGGTTCTGGCACCTTGCTAATTGAAGCGGCACAGATGGAAGCACAAATTGCACCGCAATTACATCGTTTACATTGGGGCTTTGATTGCTGGAAAGGGCATAATCAAGATGCTTGGGATAAGGTGAAAGCAGAGGCGGTACAACAAGCGGAAACTTATTTTAATCAAAATCTAAAACCGCATTTTTATGGCTTCGATCTCGATCATCGCGTACTGAAAAAAGCACAAAAAAATGCACAAAATGCAGGTGTGGCACATTTAATCCAGTGGAAACAAGGTGATGTCGCCGCATTAAAGAATCCAAGCCCAGATGAAGTGGGAACAGTGATTTGTAACCCACCTTACGGTGAACGTTTAGGCACAACCCCTGCGTTGATTGCACTATATTCAGTCTTTGGACAACGTCTTAAAAATGAATTTGGTGGTTGGAATGCATCGATTTTCAGTAGTGAATCTACGTTGCTTGATTGCTTGCGTATGCGTTCTTATCGTCAATTTAAAGCGAAAAATGGCCCATTAGATTGTGTTCAGAAGAATTATCAAATTTCCGAGCGCAAAGAAAGTGCGGTTGAAAATCCGCTTGAATTTGACCGCACTTCAACGGTCGCGGTGGATTTTGCGAATCGCTTGCAAAAAAATATCAAGAAAATTGAAAAATGGGCGAAACAGCAAGGCCTTGATGCGTATCGTTTATATGATGCTGATTTACCGGAATATAACGTAGCGGTGGATCGTTATGGCGATCATATCGTGGTGCAAGAGTATGCCGCCCCGAAAAATATTGATGAAAATAAAGCCCGTCAACGTTTATTGGATGCAGTGACTGCAACCTTGCAAGTCACTGGTATTGAAACCAATAAACTGATTTTGAAAGTCCGTCAAAAACAAAAAGGCACCAATCAATATGAAAAATTGGCCAATAAAGGCGAATATTTCTATGTAAATGAATACGGCGCACAGCTTTGGGTGAATTTAACGGATTATTTAGATACAGGATTATTCTTAGATCATCGTTTAACCCGTAAAATACTTGGTGAAATGGCAAAAGGCAAAGATTTCCTCAATCTTTTTGCTTATACCGGTTCAGCAACGGTTCACGCAGCATTAGGTGGGGCAAAATCGACAACAACCGTGGATATGTCTAACACTTATTTAAACTGGGCAGAGCAAAACCTGATTTTAAATGATATTGAAGGCAAGCAGCACAAGCTCATCCAGGCAGATTGTTTGCAGTGGTTAGAGAAATGTGATTGCCAGTTTGATTTGATTTTCGTGGATCCGCCAACATTCTCGAATTCTAAGCGTATGGAAGACAGTTGGGATGTACAACGTGATCACATCAAATTAATGCGTAATCTTAAGCGTATTTTACGTCCTAACGGCACCATCGTGTTCTCGAACAATAAACGTGGTTTTAAAATGGATTTTGAGGCGTTAGATGAATTAGGATTAAGTGCGGTCGAAATTTCAGCGAAAACCTTACCGCTTGATTTTGAGCGAAATAAACAAATCCACAACTGCTGGGTTGTGACAATGAAAGCCTAATAAAAAGCCCGATAATGATTTATCGGGCTTTTTTGTTATTCGACTTCTTTTTGTTTTTCGGTTTCAGAATCATCATGAAGAAGGGTTTCGACCGCAGCTTCATCATTGATCTCATCTTCTTTTTCTAAGATTTCCGCTGCTTCTTCATTTAATGCTTTAGCATCAGAATGTGGTTTGATGAAGGGTTTAGGCATCCAATATTTTCGGATGATGTCTGTTGAGAAACCATGTAAAACTTCTTCATTTAAGCGTTCTTGATCTAAATAACGAACTTCCGCAATGATTTCATCTGCTTCAATTTTGTTTACACCTAATTGCATTAACGCTGCATGACTGAGCGTGAGGGCAGACTCAAAGGTCTCACGTACAATAAAGTCCACATCTAGCTTAATAAGACTCACGGTTGTTTGGCGGTCATAAGTTCGCGCCAATATTGGGAGTTTCGGATAAGCATCTTTCAAATTCTGAACGATGTTTTCAATACGTTGTGTATCGTTAATCCCGATGACAACACATTTAGCTTTTTCGATACCCGCTGCACGTAAAACATCAAGGCAAATACCGTCACCGTAATAAACTTTAAAACCAAATTTAGCTGCCGCACGAATGTTTTCGATGTTACGGTCAATCACCGATACGTTAATACCACGAACAAGAAGCGATTGACACACGATTTGGCTGAAACGACCAAAACCAATCACGAGCACGCTATCTTCTAAATCCACAATTGGATCGAGATCGCTAGTATCGACTTTTTCCTCTTGATTCGCTGATTTGCGTTGGTTGATTTTACGCATTAATAAGCCAATCAATGGTGAGAATAACATTGAGATAATGACTGCAGCGGTAAAAGTCGCATTTTGATCTTTTGTCATCACGCCTGCAGTAGTCGCAGCAGAGAAGAGTACGAATGCAAATTCACCACCGTGCGCCATGATGGTCATTCGTCCAACCGATTCGGTACGGTCAAGTTTTGTAATACGCGCCACGGTATAAACGGCTAAGGCTTTGCCGACGATGTAAAGGCATACGATACCTAACAACCAAACCGCATCATTGAAGACTAAACTGAGGTCAAGCGACATTCCCACGCCCATAAAGAAGAGACCGAGCAATAAACCACGGAATGGTTCAATATCGGCTTCTAATTGGTGACGGAATGCGGATTCTGAAAGCATTACACCTGCAACGAATGCGCCCATCGCCATTGAAAGGCCGCTCGCTTCCATTGCCAATGCAGCACCTAACACCACAAGTAAGGCGGCAGCTGTCATCATTTCGCGAATATGAGCTTTGGAAATCAAACGGAAAATTGGGTTCATTAACCATTTACCCGCAACGACTAAACCGACAACGGCGCCGAGTGCAATAGCGATGGATGTCCAGTTGGTTTGATGTTCAATATGTTTGGTTTCAGGCGTTAAAAAGGCAATAGATGCCAATAATGGCACAATGGATAAATCTTCAAAAATTAAGGTAGAAATAACTCGTTGGCCTTTTGGTGTATTCGTAATCCCGCGTTCTTCTAATACCTGCATCACAATAGCGGTGGAAGAAAGCGTAAAGCCCATACCCGCAATAAATGCGACCTCTTTAGGAAGATTTAAAATATAGATACCTGCAAAGGTAAGCAGAACGCCACATAGCCCGACTTGTAGAAAGCCCCGTCCAAAGATCGCTTTTCGCATCGCCCATAAACGTTCTGGATGCATCTCCAAACCGATAATAAATAAGAACATCACCACGCCCAGTTCGGCCATATGCAGAATCGATTCTGCATCTTTCACTACACCGAACACGGAAGGACCAATTAAACAGCCTGCCACTAAATAACCCAACACGCTACCTAAGCCAATACGCTTAAAAAGCGGCACGATAGTGACACTGGTAGCAAGCAGGACAACAGTTTTAATTAATTCAGGGCTGACGACATTCGACATAGGGCAAAAAACCTTAGTAAAAACAGGGAGTATGAGAAGAAAGTTGACTTGTATTCTAGCCTTTTTTCACTAAATAAAAAACACAGAAAAGCAAGAAATTGGTATAATTTACAAAAACTTTACACGCATAAAAATGGTCAGTTTTTTGACCGCACTTTAGAGGTATTATGACATTACAATTCAATATGGTCGCGTTGTTATTGGTTTTCTTAATTGTTTTAGGTTTAATTAGCCAAAATAGCGCGATTACCATCTCAGCCGCCGTGCTGTTAATTATGCAGCAAACCTTATTATCCAAATACATTCCTATACTCGAACAATACGGAGTCAAAATCGGGATCATCATTTTAACGATTGGTGTCCTAGCACCGTTAGTGTCGGGAAAAATCCAACTGCCCGATCTCAGTTCATTTTTAAACTGGAAAATGGGCGTTTCTATTTTAACCGGGGTATTCGTCGCATGGCTTGCGGGGAAAGGGGTGCCATTAATGAGTGAACAACCTGTTTTGGTGACAGGATTATTAATTGGTACGATTATTGGTGTGTCTTTCTTAGGCGGTATTCCAGTGGGACCTTTAATCGCCGCAGGGATTTTAGCTGTATTAATAGGAAAATTTTAAATGAAAAACAAATGGTTATTTATCGCGGGATTGAGCGGTTTTTTGTGTGTGACAATTGGTGCTTTTGCGGCACATGGATTAAGCAAGGTTTTAGAACCTAAAGAGTTAGCCTGGATTGAAACGGGTGTGAAATATCAAATGTTCCACACCATTGCGATTTTAGCGATTGGCATTTTGCAATTATGCCGTGAATCATTGGTTGCAAACAAAATAGTTAATCTTGCTGCAGGGACTTGGGTGTACGGTATTCTGCTCTTTAGCGGTAGCCTTTATGCGCTTGCGCTTGGTGCGGGCAAATTTCTCGTTTGGGTGACACCGATTGGAGGCACGCTCTTTTTAATTGGTTGGCTTTGCTTGGCTTACGGTGGTTTTAAAAGTAAATCAGTATGAAGAACAAATCAATCAAACGTGAATTAAATCCGATACAACAATCTCTCTTTTCGAAACTCAAGGATATTATGCTGGTGGATCAACGTCGTTTATCCGCCCGCATTCATGGTATTGGAAAAATTAAAAGCCAAGAGGCTCAGCAAGCCGTTGCCGCAGAAATCCAGATGCAGATTGAACAGGCTCAATTGCGTGTAGAAAATCGTAAAAGTGCGGTCAAAAATCCGATTGTTTTTCCAGAGAGTTTGCCCGTTAGCCAACGCAAAGCCGAAATTCAAAAACTGCTTTCTGAGCATCAGGTCATCGTGGTGGCAGGGGAAACCGGTTCAGGTAAAACCACTCAATTGCCGAAAATGTGTTTGGAATTAGGTTTCGGCAATTTAGGCATGATTGGTCATACTCAACCACGCCGTATTGCTGCTCGTTCGGTGGCGGCGCGTATTGCGGAAGAACTGGAAACGGAGCTTGGCGATTTAGTTGGTTATAAGGTTCGTTTTAACGATCAAATCAGTGATGATACGCAAATCAAGTTGATGACTGACGGGATCCTGTTAGCAGAAATTCAAAACGATCGTTTTCTCAACCAATATTCTTGTTTGATTATTGATGAAGCCCACGAACGTAGCCTAAATAACGATTTTATTCTCGGTTATCTGAAACAACTTTTACCACGTCGTCGTGATTTAAAACTCATCATCACATCCGCGACCATTGATGTGGAACGCTTTTCTAAACACTTTAACAATGCGCCGATTATTGAAGTCTCAGGTAGAACCTATCCTGTTGAAGTGCGTTATCGTCCCGTAGTGGAAGAAGACGATCAAGATCAGCTACAAAGCATTCTCAACGCAGTGGATGAACTGCAAGCAGAAGGTCGGGGCGATATCTTGATCTTTATGAACGGTGAGCGTGAAATTCGCGATACCGCCGAAGCTTTACAAAAACAAAACCTAAAACACACGGAAATTCTACCGCTCTTTGCACGCTTGTCTGCGCAAGAACAAAATAAAATTTTCCATCCGAGCGGATTAAATCGCATCGTGTTGGCGACCAACGTCGCAGAAACCTCATTGACCGTGCCGGGCATTAAATATGTAATTGACCCAGGTACTGCGCGAATTTCCCGTTATAGCTATCGCACCAAAGTACAACGTTTACCGATTGAACCCATTTCACAGGCATCTGCTAATCAGCGTAAAGGTCGTTGTGGTCGTGTAAGTGAAGGGATTTGTATTCGTTTATATTCGGAAGAGGATTTTAATTCTCGTCCGGAGTTTACCGATCCTGAAATTCTGCGCACCAATTTAGCCTCCGTTATTTTGCAAATGACGGCATTGGGTTTGGATGATATTGAAGCCTTCCCATTTGTGGATTCGCCAGATAAACGCCATATTCAAGATGGTATAAAATTGTTGGAAGAATTGGGTGCGTTTGAAATCGTTCGCACCAAATCTGGAGAGAAGCGTCAATTAACGGCTGCAGGTCGTCAATTATCGCAATTCCCTGTGGATCCACGTTTAGCGAAAATGTTGTTGAGTGCTGTTTCACAAGATGCGTTGCATGAAGTAATGATTATTGTTGCCGCGTTATCCATTCAAGATCCGCGCGAGCGTCCACAAGAAAAACAGCAAGCTTCTGATGAAAAACATCGTCGTTTTGCCGATAAAAAATCAGATTTCTTGGCTTTCCTCAATCTTTGGCGTTATCTACAAGAACAACAAAAAGAATTGAGTAAAAACCAATTCCGTCGCCAATGCCAAAAGGATTTCTTAAATTATTTACGTATTCGTGAATGGCAGGATATTTATCATCAAATTCGTTTAACTGTACGTGAAATGGGTTTGCCGATTAATTCCGAAAAAGCAGAATATCAGCAAATTCATACCGCACTTTTAAGCGGTTTGCTTTCTCATATCGGTTTAAAAGAAGCGGAGAAACAACAATATCTTGGCGCACGTAATGCCCATTTTGCAATTTTCCCCAATTCTGTACTTTTCAAAAAACAACCGAAATGGGTGATGGCGGCAGAGTTAGTGGAAACCTCCAAACTTTGGGGGCGTATGGTGGCAGAAATCGAGCCAGAATGGATCGAGCCACTAGCCGAGCATTTAATTAAAAAATCCTATTCTGAACCGCGTTGGTCAAAATCTCGTGGGGCGGTGATTGCAGATGAGAAAGTGACGCTTTACGGCGTGCCGATTGTGGCTGCGCGACCAGTGAATTACGGCTCTATCGATCCAACGGTAAGCCGTGAGATCTTTATTCAATCTGCCTTAGTGGAAGGGGATTGGAATACCAAACATAAATTCTTCAAAGAAAATCAACGACTCGTTCGAGAAGTGGAAGAGTTGGAACACAAAAGCCGCCGCCGCGATATTTTGGTGGATGATCGCACGCTTTTTGAATTTTACGATCAGCGTATTGGCACAGAAGTGGTTTCTCAAAAACATTTTGATACATGGTGGAAAAAGGCGCAGCAAAAAGATCCTGAATTGCTTAATTTTGAACGTTCATTCTTAATTAATGATGATGCGGAACAAGTGAGCAAGCTGGATTTCCCGAATTTTTGGCATCAAGGTAATTTGAAACTCAAATTAACTTATCAATTTGAACCGGGTACCGATGCAGATGGTGTGACTGTGCATATTCCGTTGCCGTTGCTCAATCAAGTGGAAATGACGGGGTTTGATTGGCAAATTCCGGGCTTGCGGGAAGAACTGGTGATTGCATTGATTAAATCGCTGCCGAAATCTTATCGCCGTAACTTCGTGCCGGCACCTAATTATGCCCAAGCTTTTTTAAGTCGTGCCGTGCCGTTGGAAAAACCGTTATTGGATACGTTGATTTATGAATTACGTCGTATGACGGGCGTCACCGTAGAAGCGGAACATTGGAATTGGGAACAAATTCCAAGCCATTTGAAAATGACGTTCCGTGTGGTGGATGAAAACGGCAAGAAAATCGCTGAATCCATGAATTTGGATGAGCTGAAATTCAACTTAAAAGATCGCGTACAGGAAAGTATTTCTGCTGTGGCAGATGATGGTATTGAACAAAGCGGGCTGCATATTTGGAGCTTTGCAGAGCTGCCACAATGTTACGAACAAAAACAACGTGGTTTCAGCGTCAAAGCGTTCCCGGCCATCGTAGATGAAAAAGATGCGGTTGGTATCAAACTGTTTGAAACAGAATTTGAGCAAGCGGTGGCGATGCAACAAGGTTTGCGCCGCTTATTGTTGCTCAATGTACCGTCACCGATTAAATATCTGCATGAAAAATTGCCGAATAAGGCTAAATTAGGTCTGTATTTTACTCCGTTCGGTCGCGTGTTGGATTTGATTGATGACTGTATCGCTTGTGCGGTGGATAAACTGATTGCCGATTTTGGCGGGTTTGTTTGGGATGAAGCAGGTTTTGAAAAATTGCGTGATTTTGTTCGAGAAAATCTGAATGAAGTGACCGTGGATATCGCGCAGAAAGTGGAACAAATCCTCTCTCTCAATCACGCCTTAAACCAACGTTTAAAAGGCAAAATGGATTTCACCATGGCCTTTGCCTTTTCTGATATTAAGGCGCAGTTAGGCGGATTGATTTATCCAGGTTTTGTGCAAAAGAGCGGTTATGATCGCCTACCAGATTTACAGCGCTATCTGCAAGCCGTTGATAAACGCATTGATAAACTGGCTCAAGATATAAATCGAGACCGTGCGGCTATGCTACGCTTAGAGCAAGTACAACAGGCTTACCAACAATTACTGGCTAAACTGCCGAAATCTAAACCAATTTCTGATGAAATTGCGGAAATTCGTTATATGATTGAGGAATTGCGTGTGAGTTTATTTGCGCAACAATTAGGCACGAAGTATCAGGTGTCAGATAAGCGGATTTTAGCTATAATCAATGCCCAGTAAAGGACGTTATCGCTTCAATTAAAAATAGACGAAAGAATTATTTGATTTATGATGGCGTAAATTTGAATATTTAAGGAGAAACGATGGCAGAAGTAACCAAGTGCGGTCAATTATTGAGTCATTTTCGTCATGGCATCAACATCTACAAAGTGACCAATAAACAAAAAGAAAGTGATGAGCGGGCAAAAAATACCGTAATTGAAAGCCTCACAAATCCCCGCATTTTACAACGTTTTCATAAAGTTAATCGTGAAGATATTACGAAGGAAAGTACAAAACACGATTTTTGTGGAATTTGGAAAATTAATGTTACACGCAAAGTAAAATTTGAATTCAGTACGAAAAAAGAAATAGCTGTTTCATTAGAAAATCAATCAAAGATTTTAACGATGGAAGTCGGAGAAGCTCATTTCACAGTAAAAAATAATATAGTTACGGTCCCGGTTATTGAGAAAGGTGAGGAAGAATTGCATTTTGAGTATATATTTGAATATCCGGATAATATCATAGATAAAAAACTCAATAAGTATTTAGAAAAACATCAAGAGGCTATTATTAGTGCAAATATAGATAAAAAAATTGCAAAATGGAATAAATGTTATTCGTTGGATCAAGTTATTGAAAAACTTTACGTAAAAGATGTTTTTGAGTTTTTAGAAGAGCGTATTTATGCAAAACCTTATGACGACAAAAATAAGAAAGATTACAAAATTCTTGATGAGGAATTAGAATTCAATGTTTCGCTTTATTTAATTCCGGTGATTTCGGTTTATTGCAAAATTAAAGATGAAGTGAAAATTTTTAATGTTGATGCGATTACACGTGAAATTCGCTCTCGTGCTCCCGAACCGATAAATCAGGATTTAATCGAAACTGTTAGTGATGGCTTGAGTGAGGGGGTAGCGTTGTTTTCACCGCATAAGTTGCTTGACGAACCAATGAAAAAAGTAACTAAAAAAACCATCATCGGATTAAGCAAACTTTTTAGGAAATAATCTGATTCCCTCCGCAATGGCGCACGTTTCTTAACGTGTGCCTTTCCCAAAAATATCAGCACACGCTAGGAAGCGTACGCTATCTATATGAGTCCTCCAAGATTGATAGGTAAAAAAGAAGGGCTGATAGTGAATATCAGCCCTTTTGTTTTGAGTTAAGTGCGGTCAATTTTTTCGCTATTTTTGATTTTATGCATTTGATGATTTTCAAAGGCTTTCACCAAATCTGCGACTTTTTCACCTTCCGGTAAAACCAAATCTTGTGCGATATCATTAAGCGGCACAATCACGAATTCGCGATTTTTCATATCGTAATGAGGCACGGTTAAGCGTTCATTTTGAATGATTTGATTACCATAAAGCAGAATATCCAAATCCAGTGTACGCTCACCCCAACGACGTAAACGCACGCGACCTTGTTCATTTTCGATGCGTTGTAATTCATCGAGCAAGGCTAAAGGTGGGCGAGTGGTTTCGATCATCGCTACCGCATTCACATAATCCGGTTGATCTTGCGGGCCTAATGGTTTGCTTTGATAAAATCCGCTGACAGATTTTAATTCGGTATTAGGCAGCGAAGAAATTGCCTCTAATGCCAAATTTAATTGTTCTGTAGGCGTATTTAAATTGCTGCCAAGGGCGATATACACTTGAACCATTAGTTAGCCGCCTTAGGTTTACGTCTGCGGTAATATTTTTTCTTTGGTGCAGGATGCAATTTTTGTTGCTCTTGAACCAACTGGCGACGTTGTTCTTGATTACTGAGTTGGTACTCATGCCACCATTTTGCGAGTTCAACGGTTTCACCACCTTCCACTTCGGCACGCATCGCCAATAAATCAAAGGCTGCACGGAATTTTTGATGTTCCATCGTGCGAGCTGGGTGAGAACCGGTGCGTTTAAGCAGTTGTAATTGCAACATCCAAATATCACGAATGACAGAGGTGTGACGACGAGGTGAGGCTAATGATCGGCATAATTGATCAAGCACTTCATTTCCCGCAAGGGCATAAGCATCATGATTGTTTAACCCTCCTTCATTTTTCAGTACATCCACTTTTTCGCGTAATGGATACCAGAAGAATGCCGCAAATAAAAAGGCTGGATTGATACGCAATTTATCGGCAATGCGTTCATCAGTTGAATTTAACGAAGTTAAAATCATACGCTCCGCAAGGCTGTCTTCTTTTTCGGTGAAATAAGGTGTTAAGCTTGGGAAAAGCTGTTCAAATAAGCCGTATTGGCGAAGTAATTTATAGGTTTTTACGCCATTGCCAGACTGCAATAATTTTAAGCTTTCATCGAATAAACGCGCCGGTGGAATATTTTTCAGCAATGGTGCAAGCTCACGAATGGGCTGTTCACTTGGTTTTTCCAAGAACATATCCAATTTCGCCATAAAGCGCACAGAACGTAACATACGCACAGGATCTTCTTGATAACGAGTCACGGGATCGCCAATCAGACGTAATTTACCGTTTTTCAGGTCATCAATTCCATTGAAGTAATCACGCAACGTATTATCTTGCGGATTGTAGTAAAGGGCGTTTACGGTAAAGTCACGACGCTCTGCATCTTGTTCAATGGTGCCATACACGTTATCACGTAATAACATCCCTTCATCACTTTGTTTGGCTTGATTTTCGCTACGTGCATCGGAATGGTTAGCACGGAATGTGGCCACTTCGATCACATCGCGTCCAAACATAATATGCGCAAGGCGGAAACGACGACCAACTAAACGGCATTGACGTTGGAATACTGCTTGAATTTGGTCGGGTCGTGCATTCGTTGCCACATCAAAATCTTTTGGATGTTTACCCAACAATAAATCACGCAAACAACCACCCACGATATAAGCGTCATAACCTTGACGTTGCAATTTTTCTACCACGGTAATGGCATTACGGCTAAACATACGAGGATTAATACCAAAATCAGAGGCTTTCACGCTATGTTTGTCGTGACGATGCGCTTGTTTGTTGCTTTTTTTGTGGTGAGAAGAGGACGGGGCGATCTTGGGGTGTGAACGCTCTATTTTTGAAACGTTTGATTTTTTGGTTTTTTGCGCCGTTTTTTGGGCAGACGAATTTATATTGGTTTCAGTTTCTTTTTTAGTTTTTTTACCAAATAAATTTTTTATATACGTAAGAATAATTTACTCCATTCTCTATGTTAAATACGCATTTGATAAAAACAGGAAAAGTGCGGTTGTTTTTGACCGCACTTTTTTCGCAGGATATTTGAAAAAATTAACCAGCAACTTGTTTTTCTCGAATTTCAGCGAGAGTTTTGCAATCAATACAAAGATCAGCAGTAGGACGCGCTTCTAAGCGACGAATGCCAATTTCTTCTCCGCAAGAATCACAATAACCGAAGTCATCAGTGTCTAATTTTTTTAATGTGTATTCAATCTTCTTCATTAATTTTCGTTCACGATCGCGGTTACGTAATTCCAGACTGAATTCTTCTTCTTGCGTAGCTCGGTCGGCAGGATCAGGAAAGTTTGATGCTTCATCTTGCATATGAGCAACGGTTCTTGATGCTTCTTCTACAATTTGCTCGTGCCATGCAGTTAAAATTTTTCTGAAATGAAGAATTTGATCTTCATTCATGTATTCTTCATCAGGCTTTAGTTGATAGGGTTTAACACCTGCTAAATCTAGCAAACTTAGAGACGCCTTAGACATAATAACTCCTAATTGTGGTACAGATTTTTACTACTTCCTGTCTTGTTGTTGTGATGGGTTCTCATCATTAAAAAATAGTTGAGATCAGCCCCCTGTTATTTTGAGGGCGATATAAATAGCAGAACTTCATCTATTTAGCAAATAAATTTAGCTGCAAAGTTTCAAATTTGCGATCAGGATCGCAAAAAACAGTATATTCATTTGCTTATCAGCAAGGTGAAGGTTAGGTTGTCTTACGTTTTGCTATAAATAACCGCTAAATGAAAATTACATTATTTCAAATGTGCATTATGCTCATTTGCTCTGCTTTATCTTTGCTTATTGTGCCAGATTTTTTTCTGTTTACTTGGCAGCAGGCAAAGGTGGGTATTTTAATGTTGGTTATGATTGTATTTTGTTGTCATTGGTTTAGCTATTTTACAGTTAGAAATTTTTGCATAAATGCTATCTTATTTTTGCTTGCTTTAGCTTATACGCATTCACAAGCCTTATCGTTATTGACTCAAGCAGAAAAAATCTCCAGTTTACCAACTAAAATCACATTAGATCTCCATATCTCAGAAATTCTTCATCAGAAAGATTATCAAACGTTAGTTGCTACGACGTCTTTATTTGATAAGGAAGAACAACGGCTTTTTATTAATTGGAGAGCACCAGAAAAACCGCAACTTGGTGAAATTTGGCGTGCGGATGTAAAGCTTCGTCCTATTTCGGCAAGATTAAATTACGGTGGGTTTGATCGACAACAATGGTATTTTTCCAAGAGGATTATTGCCGTAGGGAATGTGAAAAGTGCGGTCAAAATTGGGGAGGATTTTTCTTACCGCACATATTTTCTACAGAATAGTCTCAGGCAGACGGAAGGGCTTTCTTTGCAAGGTTTACTTATCGCATTGGCATTTGGTGAGCGGGCTTGGCTGGATAATAAAACGTGGCTAATTTATCAACAAACGAATACGGCCCATTTGATTGCGATTTCAGGCCTCCATATCGGTTTAGCAATGGGTATAGGTTTTTTCTTTGCTCGATTATTGCAACTCGCACTGCCTACACGCTTTATTTCGTCCTGGTTTCCGTTTTGCTTTGGTGTGTTGATTGCTTTAGGTTATGCCTATTTAGCTGGATTTAGTTTACCGACCTTTCGTGCAATGATGGCATTGCTTTTTATTGCAATCCTTCAATTTTCGCGACGATATTACACGCCTTTGCAAATGATGTGTTTGGTGGTGGCATTTTTGCTTTTTTGTGATCCGCTTATGCCGTTTTCGGTGAGCTTTTGGCTTTCAATTGGTGCTGTTACCTGCCTGATTGTGTGGTATCGATATGTTCCCTTATCAATCATTGAATGGCGACATCAAAAATTATCTAACAAAGTGCGGTGGATTTTAGGCTTGTTTCATTTACAGTTAGGGCTGCTAATTTTATTCACACCCATTCAGCTTTTCTTTTTTAATGGCTTGGCATTAAATGGATTCTTAGCAAATTTAATCGCAGTGCCCTTGTATAGTTTCTTACTTGTGCCATTGATTCTCTTTGCGGTGTTGACCAATGGTGTATTTTCTTCTTGGCATCTTGCAAATGTGATTGCTCAAGGGATAACGCAATGTCTCCGTGTTTTCCAAGGATCGTATGTTCCGATTTCAATTAATTTATCCCTCATTTTGACCGCACTTTTAAGCCTTATTTTTAGCGGAATGTTAGGTGGATTGTATTTTTCATCTCAAGCTCAAACAAAAAATACACCGTTAAAATCCAGTCAATTTTTCACACTAAATAGCACAAAAATTTTACCGCCAGACAATTATCGAAAAGCACTTTTAGGCATCATTTTTATTTTTTGTGTTTGTATTGGTTCGCTTGGCTATCGTTATTTCACTAAACCCAAATGGCAGTTAGATACGTTAGATGTTGGACAAGGTTTAGCAACCTTAATTGTGAAAGAGGGGAAAGGGGTGTTGTATGACACTGGGCCTGCTTGGCAGAGTGGAATAGGTGGCTCTTCTATGGCGGAATTAGAGATATTACCTTATCTTCAACGGGAAGGCATTGAACTTGAAACCTTGATTTTAAGCCATGATGATAATGATCATTCAGGCGGTGCTAAAGCGATTTTAGCCGCCTATCCAGAGATTGAGCTGATCACACCTTCTCGTAAAAACTATGGCGAAACGCACCGCACTTTTTGCCTTCAGGAGAAACAATGGCAGTGGCGAGGGCTTGATTTTAAAGTTCTTTCACCAACACAAATAACAGATAGGGCGGAGAATCCCCAATCTTGCGTAATTTTACTAACGGATGGACAGTATCAGATCCTTTTAACTGGTGATGCTGATGTAGCAACAGAAAGATCTTTTGCTGAAAACTTAGGCAAAATTAATGTGTTACAGGTAGGACATCATGGTAGTAAAACTTCAACAGGCGAGATTTTACTATCACAGACAAAACCGGATATGGCCTTAATTTCAAGTGGACGATGGAATGCGTGGAATTTTCCTCATCCAACAGTCATTGAACGATTAAATCGTTATCAAAGTGCGGTCGAAAATACCGCTATTTCAGGGCATATAAGGTTAAATTTTACTGAAAAGGGCATTGAAATTGAAAAGGCGAGAGAAGATTTTTCACCTTGGTTTGCCCGTGTAATTGGATTATCCCCGAAATAACAGGTACAATGCAGCCAATTTTTATTAAGATAATGTGATGCAAGAACAAACTATGCAAGATAAAGATTTTTCAACCTCGCAAACTTTTAAGCGTTTATGGCCGATGATTTCACCTTTTAAATCAGGTTTATTTGTCGCTGCCGTCGCTCTCGTTTTTAATGCATTAGCTGATTCTGGCCTGATTTATATGCTTAAACCGTTGCTCGATGATGGTTTTGGGAAAGCAGATCATTCTTTCTTGAAAATGATGGCATTTGTTGTCGTTGGTATGATTATATTGCGTGGGGTGACCAACTTTGTCTCTACTTATTGCCTGGCGTGGGTATCTGGTAAAGTAGTGATGATTATGCGCCGCCGTTTGTTTAAACATTTGATGTTTATGCCGGTAAGTTTCTTTGATCGTAATTCAACAGGAAAATTGCTTTCTCGTATTACTTACGATTCAGAAATGATTGCTAATTCTTCCTCTAATTCATTAGTGACCATTGTACGTGAGGGTGCCTATTTAATTTCATTGCTCGTCGTGATGTTCTACACTAGTTGGGAACTGACTTTGGTTCTTTTTGTCATTGGACCAATTATTGCGGTGCTTATTCGCGTTGTATCGAAGATCTTCCGTAAGCTTAGTAAAAACATGCAAGATTCTATGGGGGAATTAACCTCTGCGACGGAACAAATGCTAAAAGGGCATAAAGTGGTGCTTTCTTTTGGTGGGCAATTAGTGGAAGAAGAACGTTTCGATAAAGTGAGTAACGATATGCGTCGTAAAGGCATGAAAATGGTGACGGCCGATGCGATTTCAGATCCTGTTGTTCAAGTGATTGCATCTTTAGCATTAGCCGCAGTACTGTATTTAGCAACGACACCGTTAATTGCGGATGATAATTTAACAGCGGGTTCTTTTACAGTCGTCTTCTCTTCCATGTTAGCGATGATGCGTCCGTTAAAATCTTTGACGAATGTGAACTCACAATTCCAACGCGGTATGGCGGCTTGTCAGACATTATTTGCGATCTTAGATTTGGAAACAGAGAAAGATAATGGCACATATAAAGCAGAACCCGCAAAAGGTGATTTAGAATTTAAAAATGTAAGTTTCGCTTATGAGAGTAAGGAAGAGAAAGCCTTAAATAATATCTCTTTCTATGTGCCCGCAGGCAAAACTGTGGCATTAGTGGGACGTTCAGGTTCGGGTAAATCAACCATTGCTAATTTAGTCACACGCTTCTACGATATTGATGAAGGTGAAATTTTATTAGATGGCGTGAGAATTCAAGATTATCGTTTATCTAATTTACGTGAGAATTGTTCTGTTGTTTCTCAACAAGTGCATTTATTTAATGATACGATTGCCAATAATATCGCCTATGCGGCAGAAGATAAATACAGCCGTGAAGAAATTATCGAAGCAGCAAAAGCGGCTTATGCCCTAGAGTTTATCGAGAAACTTCCACAAGGTTTTGATACCGTTATTGGTGAGAATGGCGCAAGTCTTTCTGGTGGTCAACGTCAGCGTTTAGCCATTGCTCGTGCGCTATTACGTAATTCACCTGTTTTAATTTTAGATGAAGCGACTTCTGCACTCGATACCGAATCTGAACGTGCGATTCAGTCTGCATTAGAAGGACTGAAAAAAGATCGTACGGTATTGGTTATTGCGCATCGTTTATCAACCATTGAAAATGCCGATGAAATCTTAGTTATTGAACACGGTGAAATTAAAGAACGTGGTACGCATCAAGATTTATTAGCGCTTGATGGTGCGTATAAACAATTACACAGTATGCAGTTTAGCGGATAAAATAATAAGGGCGAACCAATGTGTTCGCCCAAAATCAATATAGGATAAATGAAATGCCTTTTTGGTACTCTAATTCAAAGCTAGCTTGGTCGCTCCTTCCTTTTTCACTGCTATTTTGGTTGATTAGCCAAATTCGCCGGGCATTATTTTCCCTGAATATCTTATCCTCTTATAAATCTCCGAAACCGGTCATTATTGTCGGCAATCTTTCTGTTGGTGGAAATGGTAAAACCCCTGTTGTTGTGTGGCTAGTTGAAGCGTTACAAAAACAAGGATTACGTGTAGGCGTGATTTCTCGTGGCTATGGTAGCCAATCTAAAACCTATCCTTTACTTGTTACGCCTGAAACCGATCCCGTTCAAGGGGGCGATGAACCTGTTTTAATTACCAAAAGAACAGGTGTGCCTGTGGTGATTTCACCGAATCGTCAGCAAGCTATCGAATTACTTTTGAAAACACAGGATTGCGATCTGATTATTTCCGATGATGGGTTACAACATTATAAGTTGCAACGTGATATTGAAATAGTGGTGATGGATGCAGAACGCGCTTTAGGGAACGGCTTTGTGCTACCTGCAGGGCCTTTGCGTGAGTTACCGAGTCGTTTAAAAAATGTGGACTTTGTGATTACTAATGGCGGAAAAAATGCTTATTCTGATGCCATTATGCAATTAGTTCCTCATTATGCTATTAATTTAGTGACGGCAGAAAAATGCTTGTTAAGTGAATTTACTCAAGGTTCAGCCATCGCGGGAATTGGTAACCCACAGCGTTTTTTCACGATGTTGGAAAATTTAAATATTCGTTTAGAAAATACGAAAGCTTTTCAAGATCACCAGCATTTCGAGCCACAATTTTTAGAAAAACTCGCAGAAAATCAACCGCTCTTTATGACCGAAAAGGATGCCGTAAAATGCGAAGCTTTTGCTAAAGAGAATTGGTGGTATATTCCTGTTGATGCGGAGATTGTGGAGGCTGAAAATCAAGGCCAAAAACTTCCACAATTGTGGGAAAAAATCCGTCATTTGGTTTAACTTTACTCGAGTGAAATATGCGTGAAAAACTCAATCCTCGATTATTAGACGTGATCGCTTGCCCGCGATGTTTGGCAAGATTGAAATACGATCAAGAAAATCAACGGCTCATTTGCCCTTTTGAGCAAGTGGCGTATCCTATTGAACACGGCGTGCCGGTTTTGTTGGCAGAAAAAGCCGAAACATTAAAAGAATAAGGAATACTTATGTCATTTACAGTTATTATCCCTGCTCGTTTTGCATCGAGTCGCTTACCAGGTAAACCTTTAGCTGATATTGCCGGTAAACCCATGATTCAACATGTTTTTGAGAAAGCTCAACAATCAGGCGCGAGCCGAGTCATTATTGCGACAGATAACGAACAAGTTGAAAAGGCAGCAAAAGCTTTTGGGGCAGAAGTGTGTATGACATCAGAAGCACATAATTCTGGTACTGAGCGTTTAGCGGAAGTAGTGAGTAAGCTTGGTATTGCTGATGATGAAATTATTGTAAACATCCAAGGGGATGAGCCGCTAATTCCTCCCGTTATTGTGAGTCAAGTGGCAGAGAATTTAGCGAAATTTAATGTGAATATGGCGACGCTTGCAGTGAAAATTCACGAAGCGGAAGAGTTATTTAACCCAAATGCTGTGAAAGTTGTTACGGATAAAGATGGCTACGTTTTATATTTTTCCCGTTCAGTGATTCCTTACGATCGTGATCAATTTATGCAATTAGCGGATACCTCCAAGGCGCAATTGGCTGATGCGTATCTTCGTCATATTGGTATTTATGCTTATCGTGCAGGCTTTATTAAACAATATGTGCAATGGGCACCAACGCAGTTAGAAAACTTAGAGAAATTAGAGCAACTCCGTGTATTGTGGTACGGTGAGCGTATTCACGTAGAATTGGCAAAAGAAGTCCCGGCTGTTGGTGTGGATACAGCAGAAGATTTAGAAAAAGTAAGGACTCTTCTAAAATCTATCACTTGATGTACTTTGAACAAATCAGATGCTATTTAAATAAATAGGTCGCTGAAAAAATGTCTGCTATATGATATGAACTATATTGAAGAGAGATAACAAGAATATGAAAAAATTTAACTTATTGATGACATGTCTCTGTATGACTCAGATACCTCAACTTGCTCAAGCGGAAGAACAGGAAAATACTTGGGTTGATAAACAACATATTAATGTTAAAACTACGTTGAATAGTTGGGCAAAAAGTATTGACAGCTGGATAAGCGATCCTGATCCAGAACATTCAGCTAAGGCAGGATTACGTGTAATAATGGATAGCCAATGGAATCATTATGACCATTTTTCATTTAAACCGCGGGTCCGTGGTAAAATTCGTTTACCGAGTTTGAAGAAGCGATTAAGTTTAGTATTCGGGGATGAAGATTTGGAAAACCAGGCTAGTGATAAAAACCATGTCGGCAATGTGTATAAAAAACCCTTAGATAACAATAAAAGTTACAATCGTAGTCAGGCACGTAACGATAATGCCTCTATTGGTTTACGCTGGTCTGATGGTATTAAAAAATTAGGCATTGATACTCATCTGGATCTTGGTATTCGCTCAGGAGCGGATGTTTATGTTCGCTTTAAAGCTGAAAAAGGATGGCAGATTAATGATGATCTTGCGACTAGGCTAGAACAAATTTACCGCTATGGCAGCAATAGTAAACATTACGTTCGTACTAATTTTGAAACAACTTATAGCCGTTCAGTAAACACATTTATCGGCAACAACTTATACCTGCAATATGAGCATGACATCGACGAAGATATTTCATGGGGAAATAGTATTTATCAACAGCATGATTTTGCAAATGATAAACGCTTAAGTTACGGTATTTTTATTGGTGGTGATTTAGATCATAATAAATTTGATATAAACCAATACGGACCATTTATAAGCTGGCGTCAGCCAATTTGGCGAAAATGGCTGTTTATTCAACCTGAACTAAATTACTATAATGACCGAAGTCAGGGTCGTAATCATCATCTTGGTGCATTTGTACGATTAGAAGCAATTTTCTAGCAATAATAACATTAACTATTATGGAGTCATATGTCATGAAATGATAAATTGACTCTTCCTTGTAGAGATTGAATTGGTTGTTCTTACAATATTCTTTCAGTGTTGAATTGTTAAACTCAGTATAATTTATAGTGAATTTTCTTGAGGTTATGGATTCATCTTATTTCAAAAATCTTATTCATGTTTGATTCCAAAAAGTTTCTATCCGATGTTTCTCATAAACCTGGTGTGTATCGTATGTATGACGATAAAGATCAGGTTATTTATGTGGGTAAAGCGAAAGATCTTAAAAAGCGCCTTTCCAGCTATTTCCGAAAAAACTTAAGCAGCAAAAAAACAGAAGCCTTGGTGTCGTCAATTCATCATATTGATACGACGATTACCTCTTCAGAAACAGAAGCATTATTGCTTGAGCATAATTTCATTAAGCTTTATCAACCTCGTTATAACGTATTATTGCGAGATGATAAATCCTATCCTTTTATTTTATTGACGAAAGAACGTCATCCTCGTATAACTTCTTATCGTGGAACAAAAAAAATTGCAGGCGAGTATTTCGGACCTTATCCTCATGCGGGTGCCGTGCGTGAAACCTTGTCGTTAATGCAAAAATTATTCCCTGTTCGTCAATGTGAAAATTCAGTTTATAACAATCGTTCCCGCCCTTGTTTGCAATATCAAATCGGGCGTTGTTCTGCACCTTGTGTGGCAGGTTATGTGAGCGATGAAGAATATAACCAACAAGTTGAATTAGCACGACTATTTTTACAAGGAAAAGATCAGCAAGTATTAGATTATCTCATTGGTAAAATGGAACAGGCGAGCCGAGATTTAGATTTTGAAGGAGCTGCACGCTATCGTGATCAAATTCAAGCGGTTCGTGCGGTTATCGAAAAACAATTTGTTTCCAATGAACGTTTGGACGATATGGATATTATGTCTATTGCGTATCAGCACGGTTTAGCTTGTGTTCAAGTGATGTTTATTCGTCAAGGTAAAGTATTAGGCAATCGCAGTTATTTTCCGAAAGTGCCTGCTAATACAGATTTATCTGAACTCGCAGCCACTTTTGTTGGGCAATTCTATTTGCAAGGTCATCAGGGCAGAAGTATTCCTAATAGTATTATTGTGGATCATAAATTAGATGAAAAAGCGGAGCTTGAGGCCTTATTAACTGAACAAGCTGGCCGAAAAGTTGTGATACAAGAATCTGCTAAAGGTGATAAAGGTAAATATCTACAACTCGCACAAATTAATGCCAAAGCGGCTTTAGCGACTCAACTTAAACAATCTTCCAGAATGCATGAACGTTATCAGGCGCTTTGTGAATTGCTCGATATGCCTGAAATTAAACGTATGGAATGTTTTGATATTAGTCATACGATGGGGAATCAAACCGTCGCATCTTGCGTGGTATTTAATCAAGAAGGCCCACTGAAATCAGATTATCGCCGTTTTAATATTGAAGGCATTACTGGTGGCGATGATTATGCCGCGATGGAGCAAGCCTTAAAGAAACGTTACGACCGCGATCTTGAGGAAGATAAAATCCCCGATATTATTTTTATTGATGGTGGTAAAGGGCAGCTTAATCGTGCCTTAGCGGTTTTTCATCACCTCAACGTAAAATGGGATAAAAATCGACCGCACTTAATTGGTGTGGCAAAAGGAGTGGATCGTCGAGCAGGACAAGAGGTGTTGATTATCAGCAAACAAGATCGTGAAATCCATTTGCCGGATGATAGTCTTGCGCTGCATTTAATCCAACATATTCGAGATGAAAGCCATAATCATGCGATTAGCGGTCATCGTCAAAAACGCCAAAAAGCCTTTACCCAAAGTGGATTAGAAACCATTGAAGGGGTGGGCGCTAAACGACGTCAAGCCTTGCTGAAATATTTAGGGGGATTGCAAGGTGTGAAAAATGCCACGTTGGATGAGATCGCCTCTGTACCCGGTATTTCTAAAGCGTTAGCAGAAAAGATTTTCGAGACCTTAAAAAGTTAGGAAAAACCTTGATTTTCTATGCGAACTGTCTATGATCCAACCTTTCGGATTTTATTATAGGAACATATTATGTTTGAATGGCTTGTTGATCCTGAAGCATGGATTTCATTGCTTACTTTGACCGCACTTGAAATCGTCTTGGGTATCGATAACATTATTTTTATTAGTATTTTAGTGGGACGTTTACCGGCGAATCAACGCCAATCTGGTCGCATTATCGGTCTTGGATTAGCGATGATTACCCGTATTTTACTTCTTATTTCTCTTTCTTGGATGATGAAATTAACGGAACCGCTATTCACTTTAGTCGGTCAGGAAATTTCAGGTCGTGATTTGATTTTATTCCTCGGGGGCTTATTTCTGATTGTGAAAAGTACAGGTGAAATCAAAGAAGCGATGCATCCTGAATCACATCATGAAGAAGAGAATAATAAGAAGAAAGTCAGCTATTTAGGTGTGCTAATCCAAATTGCGATTTTAGATATCGTATTTTCTTTAGACTCTGTAATCACAGCTGTAGGGATGGCAAATCACCTTCCAGTGATGATATTGGCAATTATGATTGCAGTAGGTGTAATGATGTGTGCGGCCAAACCAATTGGTGATTTTGTTGATACCCATCCAACATTAAAGATTTTAGCCTTAGCCTTCTTAATTTTGGTTGGCGTAAGTTTAATGGCTGAAAGTTTGGATATTCATATTCCAAAAGGCTACATTTACTTTGCAATGGGCTTCTCAGCAGTAGTTGAAATGCTCAACATCAAAATGCGAAAATCACTTGGTCATTAAATCATATAAAAAGGCGGAACAATGTGTTCCGCCTTTTTTAGTCATTATAGAACACGCCTTTCCCATATAAATACAGCGTGACTTGTTCGCCAGTATGATATTCGTTAATGAGCTCTTCATTGATATTCAATTTATAACCGCTAACATCAATACAAATATTGATAGCTCGTCCTCTTGATTCAATCCGTTTAATCTCACCGTTAAAAGAAGCGCTCGGATCTTGGATTTTTTTCGCAAGAGAGAATTGCTCTGGGCGAAATAGAACTTTACCTTGCGTATGGCTATTTCCTTTATTTTCGATGGCAATTTCACCTAATTGACAGGTCGCGATGCCTTCGTTTTTTAATGTTGCAGGAAGAATAATGTTTTCCCCAATAAATTTAGCAATAGACAAATACTGAGGTGACCAATAGAGCGTTTTAGGTGTCGCAATCTGGAGAATTTTCCCTTCTTGAATCACTGCAATTTTATCCGCATGGCATAGCGCTTCATCACGATCATGGGTCACGAATACGGCAGCGGAACCACTTTCTCTTAATACTTGCAACATATCGTAACGAATTTGATTTCTTAGATGTTCATCTAATGCACTAAATGGCTCATCAAACAGGATTAACTCAGGGCTTGGTGCAAGAGCTCGAGCAAGTGCAACACGTTGCTGTTGACCACCAGAAAGCTGATGAGGGAAACGGTCAGCTAAACTGCTAATGCCCGTCAGTTTCATCACTTCCTGTATGCGTTGTTTTTCCTCTTCAGTTTTCCCTTTACCATCACCTAAGCCATAAGCAATATTGCGGTAAACATTTAAATGAGGGAATAATACGCCTTCTTGTACCACATAGCCTAATTTGCGTTGCTGAGTTGGCACATTCAGATTTTCTTTAAAAATAGGTTGATTCTTTAACCAAATCTCCCCACTTGTAGGTTGTTCAAAACCAGCAATGCTACGCAATAAGGTTGTCTTCCCACAACCAGATGCACCAAGAAGAAAGAGAATTTCACCTTTCTCTAATTGTAGCGAGATGTTATGTAGAACCTGGTGCCCATTAAAGGATTTATTTAAATTTTTAATATCGAGTAATATTGTCATTTTTATCTTTCGTTATTTAAAACCGTATCGTTTCAGTAAAAATACAGGAATCCCTGAAAATAGCACTAACATAATGGCATAAGGGGTAGCGGCCGCATATTGTGCATCGGACGTATATTCCCACACCGCAGTTGAAAGCGTTTTAATGTCATTTGGAGTCAGCAATAGGGTCGCGGTGAGTTCTTTCATTAAGTTTAAGAACACTAAAGCAAAGGCGGCTGCAATCCCTGGCAACATGGCTGGAATAACTAAGGTACGGAAAATATAAAAGTTGCTACGGCCTAAACTTTGTCCTACCTTTTCAATGTTGCTAGACATTTGTTCAAGTGAGCTACGCAAGGTCGTTTGTGCCATTGGAAGATAAAGCATAAAGTAGGCGACGATAACCATGGCAAAGGTTTGGTAAAGGGAATACGCATAGTTGATGGTAAAGAAAACTAACGATAATGCGATAACAAGCCCTGGCACAGCATGAAGTAGATAAGGGATTCGATCAAGCCAAATTGTTAATTTACTGCGATAGCGTACTGCGGCCCATACCAACGGCAAAGCACAAATAACGGTAAGTGCTGCACCAAGGATAGATATGGTCAATGAATTTGTGAAGGCGGTAAAAAATTCTCCAAAATCGACCGCACTTTTAATAGAGCTTCCTACTTTTAGCCAATAAATCAGCATAGTAATCGGTACACCAATACTGAGCATAAAAATGGTTGTAAAGAAGCCCACGATTAAAATTTGTTTTCCTACGGATAGCGTTTTCAACGGATAGGGACGTATTACACCTTTGCCGCTTTGATAGAGCGTTTGTGTGCCTCTAAAACGAATTTCACCCATTACAACAAGGATACAGATCACCATTAACACACCAGAAAGTAAGGCAGCGGTGTTGTTATTAAAGGCCATTTCATATTCTTGGAAAATAGCTGTGGTGAAGGTTTGATAATTTAAAATAGAAACTGCCCCAAACTCTACCAACATATGAAGCGCAATTAATAATATGCTGCTACCGATGGCGGGTTTGAGTTGTGGAAAAATCGCATGCCAAAATGTGTAAGCATAGCTTTTAGCCAATGAAAGGCTCACTTCTTCTAAAGAGCGGTCAAGTCTTTTTAAGGTAGCAGCGACGGGAAGATAGGCAAGCGGGAAAGAACTTAGCGTCATAATCCCAATCGTTCCCCAAAAGCCTTCCACTTTAAAAGTGAGACTGATCCAAGTAAAACAACTCACAAAAGCGGGGATACAAAGGGGGAGCGTCATGGCGACTTGGAAAAAGCCTTTTCCCCAGAAGCGATAACGTTCCAATAAAAAAGCACATGCCGTGCCGAGGATAATGGCAAAAAGCGTGACAAATACCATTAAAAGTAAGGTATTACTGAGCAATTCCCACATTCTTGGACGCCAAAGTAATTCAATGCTGCGAGCCAATCCGACATTTGCTGCTCGCTCAATAACATATAAAAAAGGGAGTAATAATGGCAAACTAATCAGCACGATTAAGGCAATAAGCCAGCGAGGTGGGCGATTAGACACAGAAAAATCCTTTAAAAAATATCAGAGTAGAGTAAATAGTAAAAGGGCGTGTATTACACGCCCTATATTGTATAGCAAATCAAAAATTATTTCAGGCCAGCTTCTTCAATAAGTTTGTTTGCATTGTTTTTGTCTTCAGAAGTCGTTGCTGAAACAACTGGTGCTTCTAATTTTGAGTAAGGTTCCATTTTGAATGGAGAAACTACGTCGGTACGAAGTGGGTATTCTGCACGTACGGAAACAAATGCTTCTTGTCCTTCTTTACTTGCTAAGAAATCGACAAATTTTTTCGCTTCTTCTTTATTTTTAGAGCCTTTTAATACAGCTGCCCCTGAATAAGTTACTAACGCACCAGGATCTTTATGACGAATAAAGTAAAGACGAGTTTTGAGGTTTTCAGCACCTTTTTCTTTTGCCATCGCATACCAGTAATAGTTATTAATTAACGCTGCGGGTACTTCACCATTTTCAACCGCTTGAAGAGCAACGCTGTTTTTCGCATAAAGTTTACCGTTTTCTTTTAAGCCTTTTAACCATTTAAGAGCGGCATCTTTACCTTTCAATTTGGTAATCGCAACCACTTGCTCTAAGAATGCGCCTGAAGTTGGAACGTAACCAATTTTATCTTTCCATTTTGGTGTTGCATAATCTAATACGGATTTTTCCATGTCTTTTTCAGATAATTTAGTGTGATCGTAAACCACAACACGAGAACGACCGCTTAATGCGACCCAGTCTTTTTTCGGTGCAACAGGCACGCCATTGTGTGCAGTTTGTTTAATAGTATCTGCAGAAAGCGGTTCTAATAAGCCTGCATCAGACAGGGCAGCGAAAGGTGCAGTTTGTTCAGAAAAGAATACGTCAGCAGGGGTTTTATCGCCCTCTTCTTTTAATTGACCTGCAAGTTGATCGCTTTTCGCACTGTTTAAGGTCACTTTAATGCCCGTTGCTTTTGTAAATGCATCAGCAACGGCTTGAGAACCTTCTTTGTGTTGGCCGTTGTAAACGGTAATATCTGCAGAAGCGAATCCTGCAAACGCCATTAAGCCAGTTAGTGCGGCAATTTGGAAGTGCTTAATTTTCATGAAAACTCCTTATGTTATTGGGCAAATCGCCCATTTTCTGAAAATAAAAGTTGCCCTATTCTAATCACTTAAAATAGATAATGCAAATAATTATCAGGTATTTTTTCTTATATCAAAATTTCATATCCCATTCCATTTTCTTCCTTTGTTCTATAGTGATTTTTTTACATAATGTGAAGTAGAAATATCTAATAAGGACGGCTATGAATATTCAGCAAATTATTAAGCAACATCATTTGGAACTCTTATTTCAACAAGGTTCTTTCGGCATAGAGAAGGAAAGTCAACGTGTACATGCTAATGGCTCAATTGTGACAACACCACATCCGAAAGCCTTTGGTAATCGTCGCTTTCATCCTTATATTCAAACGGATTTTGCGGAAAGCCAGTTGGAACTGGTGACTCCGCCTATGAAAAAATTAGAGGACACATTACGTTGGCTCTCGGCAATTCATGAAGTCACCTTGCGAACATTACCCGACAATGAATTTATTTTTCCTTTCAGTATGCCAGCCGGTTTACCGCCGGAAGATCAGATTAAGGTCGCTCAATTAGATAATTCAGAGGATGTGGCTTATCGTGAGCATTTAGTTCAATCTTATGGTAAATACAAGCAAATGGTCAGTGGTATTCATTATAATTTTCAGATTGAACCTAAGTTTATTGATGCCTTATTTTATGCGCAAAATGAAACACAAAGTGCGGTTGATTTTAGAAATGATTTTTACCTAAAAATAGCGAAGAACTTCTTACGCTATCAATGGATTCTGCTTTATCTGTTTTCTGCGACACCGACGGTAGAGGAAAAATATTTCAGAGGTAATTCCCCCCTTAAATTGCATCAATATGTGCGCAGTTTACGGTCAGGAAAATATGGTTATGTGAATGATCCGAAGATCCACGTCTCTTATGACAGTTTGCAAGACTATGTTGAGACGTTAGAACACTGGGTGAAATCAGGTGATCTGATTGCTGAAAAAGAGTTTTACTCGAGCGTACGTTTACGCGGTGCGAAAAAAGCGCGAGATTTACTCAAAAATGGAATTCAATATTTGGAATTCCGCTTGTTTGATCTCAATCCGTTTGCACCTTACGGAATAGAACTTAGTGATGCGAAATTCATTCATTATTTTATTTTATTAATGGCATGGCTTGATGATACCGCTGATCAAGAGGGTGTAAAATTAGGCAAAGCACGTCTTGCTGAAGTGGCATGGGAAGATCCAAAAAAGCAAAGTGTTTATGCGGTAGAAGGGGAATTAGTCCTCCTTGAAATGCTTAAAATGCTTGAGCAACTCAATGTAAGTGATGAGATTAAAACCATTGTTAAAGACAAATTAGGACAATTTGCTGATCCAAGCCAAACGCTTTGTGCAAAAGTTGTCTCGGCAATTGAACAGGTCGGCAGTTACCAACAATTAGGGGCTGATATCGCGCAATCCAATAAAGCAAAAGCCTTTGAATGTTTTTATGCATTAAGTGCGTTTGATAATATGGAACTGTCAACACAGGCGTTATTGTTTGATGCAATCCAAAAAGGATTAAACATTGAGATTTTGGATGAACGTGATCAATTTATTAGTCTTCAATTTGGCGAACATTTGGAGTATGTGAAAAATGGTAATATGACTTCTCATGATAGCTATATTTCTCCACTCATTATGGAAAATAAAGTAGTGACGAAGAAAGTGTTAGCAAAAGCAGGTTTTAACGTACCGCAAAGTATCGAATTTACCGATGTGAAAAGTGCGGTCGAAAATTTCCCACTTTTTGAGAATCGAGCCGTCGTGATTAAGCCAAAATCAACGAATTTTGGTTTAGGGAACAGCATTTTCCAACAGGGTGTAACGAATAGAGAAGATTTTACAAAAGCAGTAGAAATTGCTTTCCGTGAAGATAAAGAGATCATGGTTGAAGATTATCTACTTGGCACCGAATATCGTTTCTTTGTGTTGGGTGATCAAACGTTAGCTGTCTTATTACGCGTTCCTGCAAATGTAATTGGAGATGGTGTACACACCGTTGCTGAATTAGTTGCAGCTAAAAATGATCATCCTTTACGGGGCGATGGCAGTCGTACACCATTGAAAAAAATTGCATTGGGAGATATTGAGCAGTTGCAGCTTAAGGAGCAAGGATTAACCGTGAATTCTATTCCTGCAAAAGATCAACTTGTTCAATTACGTGCGAATTCTAATATTAGTACAGGCGGTGATTCTATTGATATGACGGATGAAATGCATGCCAGTTACAAAGAAATTGCGGTAGGGATTAGCAAGGCAATGGGGGCGGCAGTTTGTGGTGTAGATTTAATCATTCCTGATTTGAAACAGCCGGCAGAACCGAGTTTACGTTCGTGGGGTGTGATTGAGGCAAACTTTAATCCTATGATGATGATGCATATTTTCCCATTTAGTGGACAATCTCGACGATTGACAATGAATGTAATTAAGATGCTTTTCCCTGAATTGCCTTAATTTAGTTATCGGGCTTCATCAGTTGGTGAAGCCCGTTTTACATTCATCGTAATTAGGCTAAAATGGAAACAGTATTAACAATTCTAAAATGAAATTTAATGACAGCTTTTACCTTAGAACCTCAAGAAAATGATTGTCTGCAATCCCTTTGCGGTGCATTCGATGAAAATATCAAACTGATTGAGAAAGAATTTAACCTCAATATTTCCCGCAATAATTTTACTTTCACGGTGAAATCTAACGATGAAAGTCCGAAACCTCATTATGAGCAATTAATTGAGCGTGCGGCTAAATTAATCCAGGCATTATATGTAGAGACAGCACCAATTAAGGGGAAAGTGAAAGAACTTGATTTGGAAGATGTGCATATTGCCTTGCAAGAGAGCAGAATGTTATCGCAAGAAGGCAGTGAGTCATGCAGTGAAAATCACGTCTATAGCACCACAATTAAAACCAAGCGAGGTTTGATTAAACCGCGTGGTGAAAATCAAATTCAGTATTTACACAATATTCTTACGCACGATATTAGTTTTGGGATTGGACCCGCTGGAACGGGGAAAACCTTTTTAGCCGTAGCAGCGGCTGTTGAGGCATTAGAACGCCAAGAAATTCGTCGCATTTTGCTGACTCGTCCTGCGGTGGAAGCGGGCGAAAAATTAGGTTTCCTGCCTGGTGATTTAGGACAGAAAATTGAACCTTATTTACGACCACTTTATGATGCGTTATTTGAAATGCTTGGCTTTGAACGCGTACAAAAATTGATGGAGCGTAATGTGATTGAAATTGCGCCATTAGCTTATATGCGTGGGCGTACACTCAATGATAGCTTTATCATTCTAGATGAAAGCCAAAATACGACGGTCGAACAAATGAAAATGTTTTTAACCCGTATTGGGTTTAATTCCAAAGCCGTGATTACAGGGGATGTAACCCAAATCGATTTACCGCGCAGCACAAAATCGGGTTTACGCCACGCCATGGAAGTGTTAAGCAAAGTGTCTGAATTAAGTTTTAACTACTTTGAAAGTAAAGATATTGTACGACATCCTGTGGTGGCAAAAGTGGTACAAGCTTACGAAGAATGGGAAGCTCAAGATGAAATTCGTCGCCAAGGAATCGCAGCGCAGCGTCGAGCTGAACGTGAGCAAAAAGTGCGGTCAGAAAATGAAACGAATTTAGGAGAATAATATGGGCAATATGATTATCGATTTACAACTGGCCTGTGAAAATACAGAAGGTTTGCCATCAGAAGCGCAAATTCTGCAATGGGCAACCACCGCAGTGCAACCAGAAAGTGATAATGTCGAAATGACGGTACGTATTGTGGATGAAGCAGAAAGCCATGACTTGAATTTGACTTATCGTGGAAAAGATCGTCCAACCAATGTATTGTCTTTCCCTTTTGAATGTCCTGATGAAGTGGAATTACCGCTGTTGGGCGATTTGGTGATTTGTCGCCAGGTAGTGGAGCGTGAAGCTATCGAGCAAGAAAAGCCTTTAATGGAGCATTGGGCGCACATGATAGTGCATGGTAGCTTACATTTACTTGGTTATGATCATATTGAAGATGATGAAGCTGAAGAAATGGAAAGTTTAGAAACTGAAATTATGCAGAGTTTAGGCTTTGCCGATCCTTACCTTTCCGAAAAATAATGACGATTTGGAGCAATTATGTATAAAGCCGTATTCAGCGATTTTGATGGTACTTTATTAACGTCGGATCATCGAATTTCGCCTAAAACCTTAGATGCAATTCAACGCATTACAAAACAAGGTATTCCATTTATACCAATCTCTGCTCGTTCGCCGCTTGGTATTTGGCCTTATGCAAAACTCATTGAAAATTACAACATCATTGTGGCATTTAGTGGCGCCTTGATTTTAGATAAAAAAGCTACACCTATTTATTCGGTACAAATTGATTCCGCTGATATCCAAGCCATTAATCAAGTATTAGCAGATCATCCTGCGTTGGGTGTCAATTATTATACTTATGATGATTGCGTCGCTCGCGATTTGGATAATAAATGGGTGATTTATGAGCGTAGCGTAACAGGCATTCAGATTGATCCTTATGATGAAAGTGCGGTCTATTCTCCACATAAAATTCAAATCATTGGTGAAACAGATGAAGTGATTGCTATTGAGCAAATCTTGAAAGAGAAATTCCCACATTTAAGTATTTGCCGTTCTCATGCGAATTTCCTTGAAGTGATGCATAAATCGGCGACAAAAGGTAATGCAGTACGTTTTCTCGAAGATTACTTTCATGTGAAGATGGAAGAATGTGTCGCTTTCGGTGATAACTTTAACGATTTAGATATGCTAGAAAGCGTGGGATTAGGCGTGGCAATGGGCAATGCACCGGATGAGATTAAACGGGCCGCCAATCGTGTCACCGCTTCGCATAATGATGATGGGATTGCATTGATATTGAATGAAATCTTTCCTGAATAAATAAAAGGCGCTTTTTATGAAAAAGCGCCTTATTCATTATAGTGCGGCTAGCGCAGCTTCATAATTTGGCTCATCTTTAATTTCAGACACCAATTCACTATATAACACGTTATTGTTTTCATCTAAGACAATCACTGAACGAGCAGTTAAACCTGCGATTGGACCTGTTGTGATGTTTACCCCTAAGTTTTCATGGACTTCTTTATGACGGAAAGTAGAAAGCGTTTCTACGTTCCCAATACCTTCTGCACCGCAGAATCGTGTTTGTGCAAAAGGTAAATCAGCTGAAATGCAAAGTACCACAGCATTTTTTAAATTAGCTGCTTGTTGATTGAATTTGCGAACCGAAGTTGCACATACACCTGTATCAATACTTGGAAAAATATTTAAAACTTTGCGTTTTCCTGCATAAGTATCAAGCGTGACGTCAGCGAGTTCTTTATTGGTGAGTGTAAGTGCGGTCACTTTCTCTCCTTTTTGGGGAAAGTTGCCGCTTACTTCAATGGGATTACCCATCATTGTTACTTGGGTCATAAAAGCTCCTATTTTTTATTGCTTAAATTAAGCACTTTTTTAAGTGCAGTAAAAAATTTGTCATTTTCTTGTGGCAAGCCAATGCTGATACGTAAGTGATTTGGCATGCCATAACCTACAATCGGGCGAACAATAATGCCTTCGTGCAATAATGTATCATAAATTGGTTTGGCAGGTTGTTTAAAATTAATGGTAATAAAGTTACCTTTAGACGGAATAAAGTCTAAACCATATTGCTGACAGAAGGCTTCATAACGTTTCATTTCTTGGCGATTATTCTCAGCTACTTTTTCAATAAAAGTATCATCGTTCATCACCGCAACCGCACTGGTTAAAGCTAGACTATTACAGTTAAACGGTTGACGAACACGGTTTAATAAATCTGCAATTTCAGAATTAGAGACTGCGTAGCCAATACGTAACCCCGCCAATCCATAAGCTTTTGATAGAGAACGAGAAACGATAAGGTTCGGGTATTTTTCCAGTAATGCAAAAGAATTAACGCGTTCGCTTGGATGAGTAAATTCAGTATAAGCTTCATCTAGTACCACAATCACATTTTCAGGTACTTTGGCCAAGAAAGCATCTAATTCTGCTTCCGTTAAGAAATTCCCCGTTGGATTGTTTGGATTGGCAATAAAAATCAGCTTGGTTTTATCTGAAAGTGCGGTCAAAAATCCGTCCAAATCATGTCCCCAGTCTTTAGCTGGAATTTCTTTAGCAATGGCGTTAATGGCTTTGGTCACTAAAGGGTAAACAATAAAAGCATATTGGGAATAAATCACTTCATCGTGTTCACCCGCAAAGGTGTGGGCAAAGAGCTCTAATAAATCGTTAGAACCATTGCCAAGGGTGATTTGGTTTGGTTGCACACCAAATTTTTTCGCAATAGCTGCTTTAAGTTCAAAACCATTCGCATCAGGGTAGCGAGTTAAATGATCAAGTTGGGCTTGAATGGCTTTTTTCGCACATTCAGGAAACCCAAAAGGGTTTTCATTCGAGGCAAGTTTAACGATACTTGTAATACCTAATTCGCGTTCAAGTTCTTCGAGCGGTTTTCCTGCTTGGTAAGGCGACAGAGATTTTACGCCTTGATTGGCGACGTTGATATATTGCATATGCTTTCCTTATAAAAACGAGCGGGCCTTTCAGCCCGCACGTTGAGTTTAATGAATCAGATAATTAGCTATTTTCAGCTTCAAATTTTTTCATGAATTCAATAAGCGCTTGCACGCCTTCTAATGGCATCGCGTTATAGATAGAGGCGCGCATACCACCTAGCACTTTGTGACCTTTTAAAGCTTGAAGACCGGCAGCTGTAGATTCTGCGACAAATTTAGCATCAAGCTCTGGATTACCTGTTACGAATGTCACATTCATGGTTGAACGGTTTTCTTTAGCCACTACGTTACGATAGAGTTTGCTACTATCAATGTAGTCATAAAGGGTTTGTGCTTTCACTGCGTTACGTTTTGCAATTTCTTTTAAGCCGCCGATTGCTTGAATATGTTTAAAGACCAATGAACAGAGATACCAAGCAAATGTTGGTGGGGTATTGATCATAGAATCCGCATCACGCTGCGTGGCATAATTCCAAATTGATGGGGTAGCTTGGCGAGCATGACCAATCAAATCATCGCGAATAATCACAAGCGTAATTCCTGCCGGACCAAGATTTTTTTGCGCACCCGCATAAATGACACCAAATTTGCTAATATCAATTTCACGAGAAAGAATATTAGATGACATATCTGCCACGAGAATAGCATCACCCACATTTGGTACATCAAAAATTTCCACACCACTGATGGTTTCATTTGGACAATAGTGAACGTAATCGTATTGTTCAGCGATTTCGCTGAAATCAAGATTGGTGATGTGTGTGTGCTCACCATTTTCCACAATGGTAATTTCATCAATTTCAGCAAAATTACGTGCTTCTTTCGCTGCAGTTGCAGACCAGTGACCGCTATTTAAGTAAAGTGCTTTGCCTTTCTCACCAATTAGGTTCATTGGTAATGCCGCGAATTGACCACGAGCCCCACCTTGTAGGAATAACACACGATAGTTATCTGGAATGTGATATACCTCACGTAGATCTTTTTCTGCTTGAGCAATCAATTCCATAAAGTATTTGCCACGGTGACTGACTTCCATTACCGATACACCTTGACCAAGCCAGTTGGTTAACTCAGCTTGTGCTTTTTGTAGTACCTCAGGAAAAATCATGGCTGGACCCGCGCTAAAATTAAAGACTTTTGACATTGTGTTTCCTTATTTTATTGAAATGTATTTTTCTTTTTTACCACTACCAAATAGGATAATCAACTAAATCACAGTGTTTTTTGATCTAACCCATCAATTTTACGTTAAGCTTTTGACGGACAGAAAAAAAAACGATACATTACGTTGAGTTTGTTTTTTAATTTTTAGAGAGTTAATCATGGGAAATGTAAATAAATCCTTCCAAGAAGTATTAGAGTATGTGCGTTTATATCGTTTAAAAAATAAACTTAAACGCGACATAGAAGACAACAACCGCAAAATTCGTGATAACCAAAAACGTGTCTTATTGTTAGATAACTTAAATCAATATATCCATGATGATATGAGCATTGAAGATGTTCGTGCGATTATCGAAAATATGCGTGATGACTATGAAGGCCGTGTTGATGACTATAATATTCGTAATGCGGATCTTTCTACTCAACGTCGAGAAGTGAGCGCGAAAATGAAAGAGCAGAAAAAAGCGCATGCGAAATTAGTAAAAGATACAAATAAAATTACATTATAAAATCCTAAAAGAAATGACCGCACTTTATCGAAGTGCGGTCATTTTTTATGGCATTTTTAGGATGATCTATAAATGATTAAACATCATAGGTGCCTATTACTACAGCTTGATCTAAAATATGCCCTTGCATCGCAAAATGTAGATCATTAAAACGGAATCCTGGTTTGAGGTTTAGTTTAGTATCGAGCGCATACACAATAAGTTCGTAACGATGTAAACAGTTTGGTGGTGCCATACCGCCATAGAATGAGGCTTCTTCAATATCAAATTGACCTAATTTACTCGCCCAAGTGTTTGCACCTTGCACATAATCTGTTGCGGTTTGGCTTTCATTTTCTTGAATAACTGTACGTTCAAGATCTGCAATAAGCCAATGAATCCACACAAAGCCACTCGCCGTAATTGCGTCTTTATCTTCTAAGACAACTGCAAAGGATTTAGTGCCTTGAGGTGCATCATGAATTTCAAACGGGATAGAGTAGGTTGGCATACCATTTGGGCTAAATTGTGTGCCGCGTTTACCATATTTATCTTCAAAGGCACCATTTTGAATGGCTGAACTGGTTACAAACATTGTTTTCTCCTTAATTTCTCACGGAATACACTTTAAATTTGGTGGTTTGAGCAAGGACTTCAAATTTCCCGAAATGTTGTGCTAATAAATCGGGATAGGGAAGAAATGCATTAGCAACGATACGCAGTTCTCCACCTGCCGTCAAATGCCATTTAGCCTGTTGAATAAGTTCTTTCACCGCACGATAAGCAGTGTCGATTCCATCGTGGAAAGGCGGGTTTGAAATAATCAGATTAAATTTCCCTTCAATATGGGAAAAAATATCGCTTGCGATAACCTGACCTTCAAGCTGATTTTCAGCAAGCGTTTGACGAGCAGATTGAATTGCCATTGCATGAATATCAGTCATTGTAACATCCGCTTTAGGATGATGTTTTTTGATCATGGAACCAATGACACCCGCCCCACAACCAATATCTAACACTTTGCCTTGAATTGGTGACGTTAAGGTAGAAAGTAGAAGTGACGTGCCACTATCAAGTTCATTAGCACTGAATACACCTGGCAAACTGAAAATACGGAGATCACCTAACGCATCATTTTGGTAGCATTTCCAATAAGATTGAAGATCAAAGTGCGGTTGTTTTTGTAAGGAAAAATGGTATAAACCGCAACGACGCGCTGAGTCGATTTTGCCAATTTCACCATAAGGTTCAAGCAATTTTTCAGCTGAACGGACGCCACAACGATTTTCACCGATAATCAACACTTCTTGACCAATTTTACTTTTGGCGAGTAGTTGCATCAGCTGAAAATTCACTTCTTGTTTATTCTTCGTCCAATAATAAATAATCAAATCAGATTGCGGCTGAAATTCAACCTCAAAATTGACCGCACTTTGGGTTTTGGCATAATCAAAATACCAACTCCAAACCTGCACAGATTGGCAATGTTTTTGCAATATTTGAGGAAAATCATCATTAATGCCGCCGGCAAGAAGAATTGATTTACCGCTAAAAAGGGGAAGATGGCGTTGTAAAACTTCGCTTTCGAGAGAAATCACGCTTTAAATCCTGTGGTTTATTGGTTAAAATTACGTGTTATTCTAACAAAAGAAAACGATTTAAACGTATTTATTAAGGAATTATTTATGAAAAAAATCATCACCGCAGTCGCAATGGCAAGTTTATTGTCTGGCTGTCAATTAATCGAACAACTTCAAGGTAGCAAACAAAAAACTTCAACCTTACCAACAACAAGCTCAAAAGTTGAATTACCTGCTGCACAAGCGCAAAGCTTAGATGCGCAGTTTGAGCGCATTAAAAAAGGTAACCAAGAAGTGACATTCAACGGCGAGAAATTCTATAAACAAACGAAAGCCTTTGATAAATCAGAAGATCCGCGTTTCTTAAGTGGAGCGGCGAATGTAGATCGTAGCAATCGTAAATTCATTATGAGCGAAACCTATTATTTAAAAGATGTTTCTCATGTTCCTGCATTAACGACAAAATATCTTGATGCAAACAAAAAAGTATGTGAGTTAAAAACAATTGGTAACGCTTCAGATGTTTACTATGCTTGTGATGGTAAAGATTTCCAACGTTTTATCGCCGTGATTTATCAAGCGAAAAACATTCTTTCTTTCCGTAGTTTAAGAGCGTATCAAGAAAAACCAACCGAAGCGCAAGAAAAAGCGATTGTTAAAGGTTTAAGAGATTATCCGTTAGATACTATCGCTCGTTAATCTATGGATAGACGCAATCTTCTTTTAAATGAAATGGGGATAACCCGTTGGCAGCTCTATCGCCCCGAAGTATTGCAAGGGGCGGTTGGTGTGAGAGTGTCTGAACAAGTGAAATTTATTGTGGTGACTAATGATAATCTCTCGAGTTCACCGCTTTTTGCAGATATTCGACTTGCGCTAGAGCTCAAAAAAGAAGATTGCCTTTGCTTGAGTTTTGATCAAATTCAACATATCACATTACAGCATTCGGTGCGGTATTGGTTATTGGCTGAAAATACTGATGAAATCGACCGCACTTTGCCTTATTGCTTAAACGCAGAGCGTGTTTATCGCTCTGTTGATTGGCAACAATTCCAACAAGATAGCCAAGCTAAGCGTGAGCTTTGGCAACAAATCCAACAAATTTAATCATTATGCCTTCTCTTTTTCCTATTGAAGAATGCGATATGGATCGCTTATATGAAATTGAACAAGCTGCACATTTAGTGCCTTGGTCCTTGGGAACATTGAAAAATAATGTCGGCGAGCGTTATTTCAATTTGAAATTAGTGGAGAAAGAGCGAGTGCTTGGTTTTGCTATTTGCCAAATGGTATTAGATGAAGCCACATTATTTAATATTGCGATTGACCCCGCTCAACAAGGAAAGGGCTACGGTTCGTTTTTATTGCAAGGTTTAATGGATAAACTTAAAGAGAAAGGCATTCAAACGCTTTGGCTTGAAGTACGTGAATCGAATCCTGCTCGTTTTCTTTATGAAAAGTTAGGGTTTAATGAGGTTGATATTCGTAAGAATTATTATCCCAAACCAGATGGTGGACGAGAAAATGCTGTCGTGATGGCATGTTATCTCTAGAATGCAAAAGTGCGGTCAATGTTGACCGCACTTTGTTTATCTGAAAAATAAGACGTTACACTTCTTCTGCAGGGAAGACAAATGGATTTAATCCACTGCGAGCAAAGCCTTTTTCTTCCATTTCAATATCTAAGAAAATTGATGCTAAATCATCCGCTACCGCTTCAACATTCGGATCTTTTTCTTGGAACATGATTTTTAAATAGCTTTGGCAATCGCCACAGGTTTCAGCACGAACAAGAGCAAGCTCTTCATTTAATGACCACATTTCAAGATTTTTGTGTTCATTGCAGTTTGTGCATTGTGCGCGCACTAAATTCCATTCACTTTCACAGAGATTGCAGTGCAAATAGCGTAAACCTTGTGAAGTACCGATATGAACAACACTTGACACAGGTGCAGAACCACAAACAGGGCAGTAATGTAGGTTATCTGTGCCTTCTTGGCGGCTGTTATGCGGAATTTGTTGAGCCAATTGTAACCAATAAAGAGAAAGTGCCGCCCAGATAAAGACAGCTTTATCGGTGCTCACCAAATTAAATTCTTGGCTTAAAAGATGGCTAGCCATCTCTTCAAGCTCTTTCTCTGAGGCTTTTTCAAGATTTTCAATGGTAGCAAGAACCTGTTCATTTGCTTTGGGTTTAATGTTATGTAAAATTTCTTTGAGATATTCAATCCAAATGCTTGAGCGTTTAAACGTTTTAGTATTTAACGGTTCAAGTTCATCTAAATTATCGAAATGCTGTTTTTCTAATGGATTTTTTTCAAATACGCTTAATTGGCTTTCCACAACATCTGCAGCAAAGAGTAAATAATCAGCCAATGGATGATCTTTTGCTAATTCTCTTAAACGTTTTGCACGACGTTGATAAAGATTTTTAGGGTTAGCAAATAGCACAGGCGGAATATCGTATGAATTCGTTTTTTGTTTGATTTCGTCTGCAGATAAGATTTTGATACTCATAATAGTCTCTTAAGTATTGATAAGAAAAAGTGCGGTCATTTTAACCGCACTTTTTGATTTTAGCCATTGATACCTTTGAACAATGCCTTGGTTTTTACTTTTTTACCTTCAGCTTCGTTTTTAAGATCTTCTTCTAGCTTAGGAAGTACTTCGTCGTTATACCATTTAGGGTGGTGTTTTTTCGCCCAGCGAACGGTTACCCAACCTTCCACGATACCACGAATGGAGCCTTTCACCCAGAATGCCATGTACATGTGTACCAAGATACCGGTGAACAACATGAATGCACTTAGTGAGTGAAGTAAAATCGCAAAACGCAACACTGGGATAGAGAAGTAGTGTGAGAAATATTGACGCCACATAATGATGCCTGTTACAAGCAAGGTAACCATCGCCAAGTTCAATGTCCAGAATAACATTTTTTGACCAAGGTTATACTTACCGTTATAAGCAACAGCGTGTTCATTTCCTTTCAATACTTCAAGCATGCCTTTTAACCAGCGGATATCGTTTTTCTCTGGAATATTGTGATCCCAGTAAAGATAGCCAAGGAAAATAAAGGCTACGAACATAATGATACCGGTGAACGGGTGAATTGCTCGCGCTAGTTGCGGAGTACCTAAAATCTCAGTTAACCACGCAAAATCTGGGAAGAAGAAAGCCACACCAGTGAACATCGTCATAAAGAAGCAGATTACGAGTAGCCAATGGCTAAAACGAGCAGGCGTTCTGTGACGAATGATTCGAGTATCATTGCTAATCTCAATCTTACTCATCTTTGCCCCCTTTTCTATCTTCTTCTTCAAGTTCGTGGTGATGATCTTCCACATCTTCTTCTACGTTTGGACCTACAGCTAAGTAGTGACCGATTTCAGCAAGCGCTAAACCACCCATTGCCACAGCGGCTACCGGTTTCAAGATATCTTTCCACAAGGTAACTGTTGGGTCGATTTGTGGATCTTTTGGTAATCCTGAATAAAGTTCTGGTTTATCAGCATGGTGTAATACATACATTACGTGTGTACCACCCACGCCTTCAGGGTCATAGATGCCTGCATTTTCGTAACCACGTGATTTTAAGTCAGCAACACGTTGTTCTGCGTAGAGTTTCATTTCTTCTTTAGAACCAAAACGAATTGCACCGGTTGGACATGTTTTCACACAAGCCGGTTCTTGGCCTACAGAAACACGATCCACACACAGGGTACATTTGTACACGCGGTTGTCGTCTGGGTTCATACGTGGAATGTTGAACGGACAACCTGCAATACAGTAACCACAACCGATACATTTATCAGATTGGAAATCCACGATACCGTTCGCATATTGGATGATTGCACCCGGTGCAGGACAAGCTTTTAAACAGCCTGGTTCTGAACAGTGCATACAACCATCTTTACGGATTAACCATTCTAAACGATCATTTTCTTCGACTTCGTTAAAGCGCATTACCGTCCATGCTTTTGCGTTGAGATCTACTGGGTTATCATAGATCCCTACACATTGAGCATTAATATCAGAACGGATGTCATTCCACTCTGAACAGCCCACCTGACAGGCTTTACAACCGATACAGGTGGATACGTCGATTAATTTTGCTACTTCAACTTTATGATCACGCGCTTGAGGTGCCGGCGTTAAGCCTGACGTAGCGGAGACCTTAATAATGTCTTGCGATTGAACGCCTTGACCATTTCCTGCCATATTATGCCTCCGCTTTCTCGATATTTACCAAGAATGTTTTATATTCTGGTGTTTGTGTAACCGATTCACCCCAAGATGGTGATAAGGTATTGGTGGAGAAACCACGGTTACCTTTACCATTTAAGGCTTTCATATTCCAGTGAATTGGAAGACCTATATGGTGTACGGTATGTCCGTCGACTTCTAAATCTTTCAAACGTTTTGTTACCACTGCGACGGCTTTAATGTAGCCACGGCGAGAAGTAATTTTCACCATATCACCTTTTTGGATACCTTTTTCTGCCGCTAATTTTTCACCGATTTCCACGAATTGTTGTGGTTGAGCGATGATATTTAGCGCAGATTGAGCCGTCCAACTGTGGAAGTGCTCGGTCAAACGATAAGTCGTTGCCACATACGGGAAGTCTTTATTTGAGCCGATAAATTCGCGGTCTTCTTTATAGATACGAACTGTCGGATCAGAGACGACACTTGGATGCAGTGGGTTAGTATCAATTGGGCTTTCAATTGGTTCATAGTGCTCAGGCATTGGACCACTTGTAATTTTATCTACTGCAAATAAACGGCCTACACCTTCTGCAGACATAATAAATGGACCTGCATCAGAACCTGGTGGTTGTGTACCATAGTCAGCGACATCTAACCAGTTCCAGTTTTTACCGTTCCATTTGATTAATTGACGGTGTTTATCCCAAGGATTACCGTTAATATCAAGTGAAGCACGGCTGTAAAGGATACGACGGTTTGCTGGCCATGCGAAGCCCCAACCTAATGTACAACCTAAACCTGATGGGTCTGAGTTATCACGATTTGCAGTTTGGTTACCTTTTTCAGTCCATTGCCCCACATAGAGCCAGTTACCTGATGAAGTAGTACCGTCATCACGTAAGTGAGCGAATCCGTTAAGTAATTGACCTTTCTTATAAACCACATTACCGTTTGCATCTAAAAGATCTTCAAGGGCATAACCATTTAATTCTTTTGCTAACTCTGTGGAGCTTGGTGCATGCGGTTGTGCATAGTTCCAAGTCATCGCTTCGAAAGATTCAATACCACGACCACCTTCTTTTTGATAAAGATGATGCATTTCTTCACGAATCATAGAAAGAATTTCAACATCTGGTAGTGCTTCACCTGGTTGGTCACAGCCTTTCCAGTGCCATTGTGCCCAACGACCAGAGTTGGAAATAGAGCCATCTTCTTCTGCGAAACAAGTAGTTGGTAAACGGAATACTTCAGTTTGAATATCTGCTGGGTTTACATCGTTTGATTCACCAAAGTTTTTCCAGAATTCAGAAGATTCAGTTTGAAGTGGATCCATTACGATTAAGAATTTCAATTTGCTCATACCCGCAACAGTTTTGTTTTTGTTCGGTAATGAGTTTAATACGTTGAAACCTTGTAAAATCCAACCGTTCAATTTGCCATCATTCATTAACTTAACATGAGTGATAGGATCGTATAAACGATCTGCTTTTGGTAAGAAATCGAAACCCCAACCATTCTCTTTGGTTGCTTTATCGCCATAGAACGTTTTCATCATACTGACGAAGAATTTCGATGTATGACGATAGTAGTTTGTTTGGTTTGGTACGATATCTTTTGGCGTAATCGCATTAATGTATTGCTCGTAAGACGTATCTTTGTCATTCGGTAAACGCATATAACCCGGTAAAGACATCGGCAATAAGCCCATATCTGTTGTACCTTGTACGTTTGAGTGTCCACGCAATGCATTAATACCACCGCCTGGCATACCCATGTTACCTAAGAGTAATTGGATCATTGCCATTGAGCGGATGTTTTGTGTACCAATTGTATGCTCGGTAAAGCCTAACGCATATAAGTGCGTCATGGTTTTATTCGGTGCAGAGGTTTTACCAATTTCTTCACAGATTTGTAAGAAGGTTTTTTGTTTGACGCCTGTGATACGTTCAACCATTTCTGGGGTATAGCGAGAAACATGATCTTTCAAGATATTAATCACACAACGTGGATTTTGTAAAGTCATATCACGTTTAGCAAAACCATTCTCATCAAATTGATAATTCCATTTTGATTTATCGTAAGCACGTTTTTCTTCATCAAAACCTACGAATAAACCATCTTCAAATTTGAAGCCTTCATCAACTAAGAATGAAGCATTGGTATAGTGTTTAACGTATTCGTGTTGAATTTGATTCGTTTCCAATAAATAATGGATCACACCCATTAAGAATGCGATATCAGAACCGGAACGAATTGGCGCATGAAGGTCAGCTACAGATGCTGTACGGTTAAAGCGAGGGTCAACTACGATGATTTTTGCACCGTTTTTCTTCGCTTCGATCGCCCAACGGAAGCCAACAGGGTGAGCTTCAGCAGGGTTACCACCTTGAACAATAATAAGATTGGCGTTTTTGATGTCAACCCAGTTGTTTGTCATGGCACCGCGACCAAATGATGGAGCAAGACTTGCTACCGTTGGTCCGTGTCAAGTATTCGCTTGGTTACACATCGGCACCATGCCCAACATCCGCACCCATTTATGAGTAAGAAGTGCGGCCTCGTTGCTCATGGCGGAGGCGGTCATAATACCTGTAGATGTCCAACGGTTAACGGTTTTGCCACTTGCATCTTTTTCAACAAAGTTAGCATCACGGTCATCTTTAAGTAAACGAGAAACGCGTTTGATTGCTTCTTCCCAAGAAAGACGAACCCATTTGTCAGAACCCGGTGCGCGGTATTCAGGGTATAATGCACGGCTTTCACTATTAACATAGTCCAACGCGCCAGCACCTTTAGGACATAATGCCCCACGGCTTACCGGATGGTCTGGGTCACCTTCAAGGTGGAATAATTTAGAACGGGTATTGGTGCCTGTATGGCTACTTAAGGAATCGTAAGGTTTACCTGTGCTATATAACAACATACCACAGCTTACAGCACAATATGTACAGGTGTTACGAGATTCAAATGCTCGTAATAGTTTATATTCGCGTGGCGCTGCCAAAACCGATGAAGGGGCAAACCCCAACATTGCCGCAGACGTCCCCGCCATACCACCTGCACAGATCTTAAAGAACTTACGTCTAGAGACCTGCATAATCACTCCTTCATAACGGCGAACCGTTAAGATATTTTGATAGTATAAATTCGTATAGATAATTTATTTGATTTTGTTAAAATAACGTATCAGCCATTAAATCGGTTATAACAATGACCAATTTAAACGGAGATAATTTTAACTATTTTTTAACCGAAAAGCTATAATCAATCCTTGTTATAATGGCTTAAAAAATTGAGCTAGATCACAAAATGAACGTTATTTGTTAAGAAAACGTAACATTTTTGATGAGGCCATTTTATTGGAATAACATCATGCACTGGGTAATTCAAAAAACGATCAGTTTCTTTAAAAAAACATCAGAAAATCAGACCGCACTTTGTTGCGAAAAACAAGATAATTTAGCTGCTGAAGTCCCCGTTTCACTTGTTTATAATGGTATTGCACATACCGTCATGATGTGCTCTCCGCAAGATTTAGAGGATTTTGCTTTAGGTTTTTCACTCGCAGAAGGTATTATTGAGAACAAAGCAGACATTTATGGTATTGATGTGGTGGAAGTATGCAATGGCATTGAAGTACAAATTGAATTATCTAGCCGTCAATTTGTGGCATTAAAAGATCATCGTCGTACTTTAACGGGAAGAACAGGATGTGGTATTTGCGGCACAGAACAAATCTCACAAGTCTATAAAAAATTGCCGAAATTAGACCATACTTTCCAGTTTAATTTAAATTTATTAGATGGCTGTTTAGAACAATTACAAGCTAATCAAGCACTCGGAAAAGAAACGGGAGCAACGCATGCAGCCGCCTTTTTTGATTTATCTGGTCATTTACTGGCGATTCGAGAGGATGTCGGGCGGCATGTAGCGCTAGATAAATTAATCGGTTGGCATGCTAAACAGAACCAACCTCAGGGATTCATCCTTGTTTCAAGTCGAGCCAGTTATGAAATGGTGCAAAAATCGGTGGCTTGTGGTATCGAATTACTTGTCGCGATTTCTGCCGCAACAGATCTTGCTGTCAATATGGCCGAACAACACAATCTCTCCCTTATCGGCTTTGCTCGCCCTGGAAAAGCGAATATCTATGCAGGGAAAGAGCGGTTGGTTTTAGTTTAGTTTCATATGTTGAAAACAAGTGCGGTCAAAATATCATAATTTTTGATCGCACTTTGTGTATTTCTGTTATTCTTTTGGCGATTTACCCTCTAAGAGTACTTCAGCAACCCAACGTTGGGTAAGGCGTTTGCCTTCTTGATCTGTACCAAATTTCATAAAATCAATATCCACCAATTTTAATTTGCTAGCTGGTAAGAAACCAGGTGCAGGTTCTGCATGGATATTGGTTGGAAGTTGATAAGAGTCTGATTCTTTCCACGGAATTTCTTGTGCTTCTTTGCTTAGCACGAAATCCATAAACAGTTTGGCATTATCAAGGTTTCTCGATCCTTTAATGATGCTTGCCCCGCCTAAAGAATAGCCTACGCCTTCGCATGGTAAAATGCCTTCAACTGGCGCACCATTTTTCTTCTCACGCGGGTAAACCAGCATAAAACCTAAATCAATCGCCACGGTACCGTTAGCCAAATAATTGCTTGCTAGGCCTGTTTTGGTATGTTGCATGAGATTGGGTTCTAGTTTTTTCAGATAATCAAAGGCTTTTTCTTCTCCCCATAATGTGGAAAAAGTACTGATAAGTGAGTAACCCGTGCCGGAAACACGTGGATCCGGATATTGAATTTGCCCTTGATATTCAGGTTTTAGTAGATCTGCATAACATTTTGGTGCAGGAATATTCAATTCTTTTAATTTTTTAGTATTGACCCCAATGCCAAGTTCCATTAAGTAAATTGCAGAGGTGAAATTGCCGCGTTGCTCCATTAAAGATTTAAACTGCGGCATGATGTCTTTTTGTAATGGGGAGCGATAGGATTCAAGTAAGCCTAATTCTGCAGCTTGAAGATGGGGTTCAATTGTGCCACCAAACCAGAAGTCAGCTTGTGGGTTTTCTTTTTCAGCTTTAATTTTGCCTAATACGACGCCTGTACTATTACGTACAAATTGTGTATCTACATTGTATTTTTTACTAAAGGCTTGCGTGACTTTTTCGCATACAACGTTTTGTACGCTGCAATAAACAGTGAGTTTTCCTTCAGCCTGTGCGTGAGAAGTGTACGCGAGGGCGGTTAGGGCTGAAAGTGCGGTTAATTTTAGCGTTGTTTTAATTGACATTGTGTCTCCTTTAACTTCGTCAATGTTTAGTAATTATTTGATATTGCTAATATAAAGGGGCGGAGTAAATTTGTAAATATTAGGTTGTTTAAAAATATAATTCCCACTATAATCCCTGTAAATTTAACCAGATTAAAATAGAGCAATGGATATTTCAGAATTACTTGATGGCTTGAATGATAAACAACGTGAAGCAGTGGCTGCACCGCTTGACAATTACCTTGTGCTTGCAGGTGCAGGAAGTGGTAAAACTCGCGTCTTGACTCATCGTATTGCTTGGTTGATTGCTGTAGAAAATATTTCTGAAGGCAGCATTATGGCAGTTACTTTTACGAATAAAGCCGCTGCTGAAATGCGCCATCGTATTCAAGATACCTTATCCAAACATGCTCAATCGAATCTATTTGGTATGTGGATTGGCACATTCCATAGCATTGCCCATCGATTATTACGCGCTCACCATTTAGATGTAAACTTGCCACAAGATTTCCAGATTTTGGATTCTGAAGACCAACTTCGTTTAGTAAAACGCTTGATGAAATTGCACAATTATGATGATAAAGCATTTCCACCGAAACAAGCGTGCTGGTATATCAATAATAAAAAAGATGAAGGTTTAAGACCGCAAGATATTAATGATTTTGGTGATCGCCAGGAAAAAGAGTGGATTAAGATTTATCAAATTTATCAAGATACTTGTGATCGTGCGGGCTTGGTGGATTTTGCTGAATTGTTAATTCGTGCGTATGAATTATTTGCTAAAAAGCCTGTGATTTTGCAACGCTATCAGCAACGTTTTCAGCATATTTTGGTGGATGAGTTTCAAGATACCAATAAAATCCAATATGCCTGGATCAAAATTCTTGCTGGTAATACGAGCAAAGTGATGATTGTGGGCGATGATGACCAATCCATTTATGGTTGGCGTGGTGCACAGATCGAAAATATTCAAAAATTCCTAAAAGATTTCAACGCTGAAACTATTCGTTTGGAGCAAAACTATCGTTCTACCGGCAATATTCTAAAAAGTGCCAACCAACTTATTTCGAATAATAGTGATCGCCTCGGTAAGAATTTATGGACCGACGGTGAAATGGGTGAGCCAGTGGGTATTTATGCGGCATTTAATGAGTTAGATGAGGCGAAATTTGTGGCTTCTCAAATCCAAAATTGGGTAGATGAAGGTGGGAAATTAGATGATTGTGCTGTTTTATATCGTAGTAATAGCCAATCTCGTGTCATTGAAGAAGCGTTGATTCGTTGTCAAATTCCTTATCGTATTTACGGTGGGATGCGATTCTTCGAGCGCCAAGAAATTAAAGATGCATTGGCATATTTACGTTTAATTAATAATCGTCAAGATGATGCCGCGTTTGAACGTGTGATTAATACGCCTACACGCGGTATTGGTGATCGTACTTTAGATGTGTTACGAAATTTAACCCGTGAACGTCAAATTACCTTATGGCAAGCTGTGCAAGTGGCCACACAAGAAAATATGCTAACGGGACGTGCTTCAACCGCCTTGTTACGCTTCCAAGAGTTGATTAATTCTTTACAGGTGGATACAGCCGAGATGCCACTGTTTGCAAAGACTGATTTCGTGATTAAACATTCTGGTTTATACGATATGTATAAACAAGAAAAAGGCGAGAAAGGTGAAGTGCGTATTGAAAACTTAGAAGAATTGGTGACGGCAACCCGAGAATTTATCAAACCTGATGAAGCAGAGGATATGACCGAACTTACCGCCTTTTTAACTCATGCTTCTTTAGAAGCGGGAGAAGAGCAGGCTTCGCCGCATCAATCTTGTGTAGAAATGATGACCTTACACTCTGCAAAAGGCTTGGAGTTCCCGCGCGTATTTATGGTGGGGGTAGAAGAGGGGGTATTCCCAAGTTTCCGTTCATTTGAAGAGCCTGGTCGTTTGGAGGAGGAACGTCGTCTTGCTTATGTGGGCATTACTCGAGCTAAGCAAAAACTCACCATTTGTTATGCTGAAAGTCGTCGTGTTTACACGAAAGAAGAACGCCATTTGCCTTCACGATTTATCACAGAATTGCCACCAGAGTGTATTCAAGAAATCCGTTTGCGAGGAACGGTGACTCGAGTATTAAACCAAGCGAAAGTAGGGAGTTTAAGCATGAGTTTGCCAGAAAATGAATGGAAAATGGGGCAAAAAGTGAAACATGAAAAGTTTGGTTTTGGCACTGTCATAAACGTTGAAGGCTCAGATAATAACACTCGTTTACAAATTGCTTTCCAAGCTCAAGGCATTAAGTGGCTGATTGCGCATTTGGCAAAATTAGAAAAAGTGCGGTAGAATCGGGAGGATTTTATTGCAACGAGTATGAATATTAGTGTTCATATTCAATATGCCAGTGCGAAAACGTTCGCAGAAACGACCGCACTTTTATCATGTGGGAAGTAGATGTTTAAATTTATTTTAAAACGTATTTTAATGGTGATTCCTACCTTTATCGCCATTACTTTTGTGACTTTTGCTCTCATTCATTTTATTCCGGGTGATCCTGTGGAGATTATGATGGGAGAGCGAGGTTTAACGCCCGAAGTTCATCAACAAATGATGAAGCAACTTGGTCTGGATTTACCGTTGTATCAGCAATATTTCAACTATATTGGCAATGTGATACAAGGCGACTTTGGTGAATCATTCCGTACTCGACAACCTGTACTGACTGAGTTTTTCACACTCTTTCCTGCGACGTTTGAATTAGCTTTCTTTGCGCTATTTTGGTCGTTAATTGCGGGTATTACGCTCGGAACGATTGCTGCCGTCAAGAAAGATAGCTGGATTTCTCATACCGTAACAGCGATGTCCTTAACCGGTTATTCCATGCCAATTTTCTGGTGGGGATTGATTTTGATCTTATATGTTTCACCTTGGTTTGGTTTGCCACAAGGGGGACGTTTAGAAGATAGTTTCTGGATCGATACACCAACCGGTTTTATGTTAATCGATACTTGGCTTTCAGGTGTGCCAGGCGCTTTTGAAAATGCAGTTAAGTCATTGATTCTACCCGCTATTGTATTAGGTACTATTCCACTTGCAGTAATTACTCGAATGACACGTTCTTCAATGTTGGAAGTGTTAGGCGAAGATTATATTCGCACTGCAAAAGCGAAAGGCTTAAGTTATACCCGAATTGTCATTTTTCATGCGCTACGCAATGCACTTATTCCCGTAGTGACCGTTGTGGGCTTGATTGTAGGACAGTTATTATCTGGTGCGGTTTTAACCGAAACGATTTTCTCATGGCCGGGCATTGGTAAATGGATCATTGATGCGATTACCAATCGCGATTATCCCGTCTTACAAGGCGCCGTGTTGATTATTGCTACAATTATTATTGTGGTTAATTTGACGATCGATTTACTTTATGGCGTGGTAAACCCACGTATTCGCCATCAATAAGGAGCCTTATTAATGACGGAACAAACTTTATCTATTGAAACCTTTGCTCCTCGAACACCGTTGCAGGAGTTTTGGTTTTATTTCAAACAAAATAAAGGGGCGGTGATTGGACTCACTTTTATCCTTGCTTTGGCATTAATCAGTATTTTTGCCCCTTGGATAGCACCTTTTGATCCTATCGAACAAAATCGTTCAGCTTTATTGCTACCACCAGCTTGGTATGACGGTGGTAATTCTGCTTATTTACTGGGTACAGATGACATTGGTCGAGATATTCTTTCTCGCATTATTTATGGTACGCGCATTTCTGTTTTTGCGGGTTTCATTATTGTGATTTTATCTTGCATTTTAGGGACGAGTCTTGGCTTACTTGCCGGCTATTATGGCGGGGCATTAGATACATTAATTGTTCGTTTTATTGACATTATGTTGGCTATCCCAAACTTGCTTTTAACCATTGTGGTGGTGTCAATTTTAGAGCCTTCTTTAACGAATGCGACGTTGGCGATTGCCGTGGTTTCGATTCCAAGTTATGTGCGCTTAACACGTGCGGCAGTATTAAATGAGAAAAACAGAGATTATGTCACCTCTTCTCGCGTAGCGGGAGCAAGCGTATTACGTTTAATGTTTATTGTCATTTTGCCGAATTGCCTAGCACCTCTCATTGTACAAATGACGATGGGGATTTCTAACGCCATTTTAGAATTAGCGACTTTAGGTTTCTTAGGTATCGGCGCAAAACCACCCACACCAGAATTGGGTACTATGTTATCTGAATCACGTAGCTTTATGCAGGCTGCAAACTGGTTGGTTACCATTCCGGGTTTAGTGATTTTATCGCTTGTTTTAGCATTTAACTTAATGGGCGACGGGTTGCGTGATGCGCTCGATCCAAAATTAAAACAATAGGGGGCAGAATGGCATTATTAGATGTAAAAGAGCTTTCTGTTCATTTTGGTGATGAAAAAGCACCTTTTAAAGCGGTGGATCGTATTAGCTACCAAGTTAATCAAGGCGAAGTGTTAGGTATTGTCGGCGAGTCAGGTTCAGGAAAATCAGTAAGTTCCCTTGCTGTGATGGGCTTAATTGATTTTCCAGGGCGTGTTTCAGCGAAAGGCCTAGAATTTGGAGGAAAAGATCTTTTAAGCTTACCGCCAAAAGAAAAGCGGAAATTAGTTGGCGCAGATATTGCCATGATCTTCCAAGATCCAATGACAAGCTTAAATCCGGCTTATACGGTGGGTTTCCAGATTATGGAAGCCATTAAAGCGCATCAGGGTGGCAGCAAAAAAGAGCGCCGTGAGCGCACCTTAGAGCTATTACGTTTAGTCGGTATTCCTGATCCTGAATCACGTATTGATGTCTATCCGCATCAGCTTTCTGGCGGGATGAGCCAACGCGTTATGATTGCTATGGCGATTGCATGTAAACCGAGATTGCTCATTGCAGATGAACCAACCACCGCACTGGATGTGACCATTCAAGCTCAAATTGTAGATTTGTTGCTTGAGTTACAGCAAAAAGAATGTATGTCGTTGATTCTGATTACGCACGATCTTGCGTTAGTCGCAGAAGCGGCGCATCGTATTATTGTGATGTATGCAGGACAAGTAGTGGAAGAAGGACGAGCAGAAGATATTTTCCGTGAACCAAAACATCCTTACACTCAAGCGTTATTGCGTTCTTTACCGGAGTTTGCAGAAGGTAAATCTCGTTTGCAATCTTTACCCGGAGTGGTGCCAGGTAAATACGATCGCCCACAAGGCTGTTTGTTAAATCCACGCTGTCCGTATGCAACGGATCTTTGTCGAAGTGTGGAACCTGAATTACGCCAAGTAGGAAATCGACAAGTTAAATGTCACACCCCATTAAATGCTCAAGGAGAACCAAGCAATGTTTGATGTCGCACAAGAAAATGCACCATTGCTCAATGCCATTGGGCTGAAAAAATATTATCCTGTGAAAAGAGGCATGTTTGCGAAAACACAGCAAGTGAAAGCATTAGATGGCGTGTCTTTTTCCTTAGAGCGAGGTAAAACCCTTGCCGTAGTGGGTGAGTCTGGTTGTGGTAAATCGACACTTGGTCGTCTTTTGACGATGATAGAAGAACCGACAGAAGGCGAGTTATATTATAACGGACAAAATTTCTTAGAGAATGATCACGAAACGAAAGCATTGCGCCGTCAGAAAATCCAAATCGTGTTTCAAAACCCTTATGCATCACTAAATCCGCGTAAGAAAATCGGCACAATTTTGGAAGAACCTTTAGTCATTAATACCAATCTATCGGCTAAAGAACGTAAAGAAAAAGTATTGTCCATGATGGAAAAAGTAGGATTGCGAGCAGAGTTTTATGATCGCTATCCACATATGTTTTCGGGCGGACAACGCCAGCGTATTGCGATTGCTCGAGGTTTAATGCTTGATCCTGACGTGGTTGTAGCGGATGAACCAGTTTCAGCGTTAGACGTATCTGTTCGTGCGCAAGTGCTGAATTTGATGATGGATTTACAAGTTGAGCTTGGTTTATCTTATGTGTTTATTTCCCATGATCTTTCGGTGGTTGAACATATTGCTGATGAAGTGATGGTGATGTATTTAGGTCGTTGTGTTGAAATGGGCACAAAAGAGCAGATCTTTAAAAATCCACAGCATCCTTATACGCAAGCGTTACTTTCGGCAACGCCAAGATTGTCACCTGAATTACGTCGTCAACGGATTAAATTAACCGGAGAATTGCCAAGTCCAATTAATCCGCCAAAAGGTTGTGCATTTAATCCGCGTTGTTGGAAAGCAACGGATAAATGTCGAAATGAGCAGCCTAAATTGGAAAAATATCCTGATGATAAGCTCATTGCTTGCTTCCATCTCGATTAGAAAAGATAAAAGAAAATGACCGCACTTGAGTAAGTGCGGTCATTTTTTTAGATATTTTGAGAACGATAGCGGAAATTAAAGAAGACGAAGATACCGAGTGCAATAATGGCTAACGCTGCACCACTAAAGCCAATGTATTCAAGTCCTACATGTCGCATAATTTGATTCCCGAAGAGCGCTCCCGCACCAATCCCCGCATTAAAAATACCCGAGAAAATGGCTGTTGCTACATCAGTGGCATCGGGGGCAAGTTGCAATACACGCATTTGTAGTGCTAAACCAATGCAGGAGATGCCAATTCCCCAAATAAAGGATAAGGCAAACATTGTTGCGGTATAGCCAGCTGAAGTAAGCATAAATCCTAAAGAAAGCGCTAATAACAGTATCGCATGGATAATAAATTGTGCGGCACCTAAACGGTATAATCGATTAAAAATCACACTCGCTGTTACACCTGAAATACCAAAGACCAAGAGAATCATTGTGGCTAGATTAGGATCCATCTGTCCAATTTGAATCATAAATGGCTCAATGTAGGTGTAGGCTGTAAAGTGGGCCGAAATAATAATTACCGTGGTTGCATAAAGTCCAATAAGTAATGGACGTTTTGCCAAAATCGGCAGACTAGAGAGTGAGCCGGCATTTTTACTCGGTAACATTGGTAATAAACGAATAATCAAGAACATTATCATCAAAGCTAATATACCAATAATCGCAAAGGTAACGCGCCATCCCACAAGTTGACCGACTAGTCGTCCCAGTGGCAAACCGAGAATCGTAGCCAGTGATGTACCAATGGCTAACATACCAATGGCTTGTGTCTTTTTATTTTTAGGCGCAACGCGCATCACTAAAGAGGCAGTGATGGACCAGAATACGGAATGGGCCAACGCAATACACATACGGGCAATAAGAAGAATCCAATAATTCCATGCAATTACAGAAAGAATATGCCCGATGATAAAAATGATGAAAAGCTTAACGAGTAAGCTTTTACGTTCCATTTTTCCTGTGGCGAGCATTGCGGGCAGGGACATGATGAGAACAGTCCACGCATAAATGGTCATCATTAATCCGACATCAGAGGTTTGCATATTAAAGCTTTGCCCAATATCGGTGAGTAACGCAACGGGCACAAATTCCGTAGTATTAAAAATAAAAGCGGCGCAAGCCATGATAACTACGCGCCAAAATTGAGTTTTTTCTGCTTTTTGGTAAAACGACATTATTTTAATTTCTCTTTAATTAATTCCTTAAGTTGATGGCGGAAATTTTTATCAATATTTAACTTATATTGTGGGGCGTAACAGCTATCGAAAAAACGAATAGGTAACGCAAGTTTTTTGTATTTTTCGTTAGTCGATCTTAAAGTTAAATTGACGTCGCATTGTACATTATCTAAATCAATGGCTCCAGAACCTTCACCTAAAAGTGCGGTTGTTTTTAAGCTTATTTTATCTACTTTGAGTAAGTGGTTTTCAAGCGAAAGATTTGATTCAAAACGCTCGTAAGGCGTATTCATATTTCTGCTCGCAGTTAAATCACTGTTATAATTAATTGGTAAATACTGTGCTGCCATATCTAATAAATTCAATCCTAAAAGCTCGCCATCACGTGCATTAAAATCAAATTTCCCTTCGATTAATTCTGAATTTGTAAAGGCTAATTGAGTGTTAAAATCACTCGTGCCTGTCATGGTTTGTGGAAAATTGAGTAAAGCTAACAACTGCTTTAAAGGAAAATTTTTACCAGAAAAATTAACCACGCTTTTTTGTAGATAGCTATTAAATTTAAGTATGGCAAGGCAATTCGTGGCGCATATCGGTCGAATGTAAGCAATGGCCAGTTTTTGTGGTTTTGTTAGATCTGCATGAATTTCAATATAACCCAATTTTTGCTGATTAAGTTGAACATCATCAAATTGAATAAGAGATTCCCCTTTTTGACGAAGGGCTATATTGCCTTTGTTAAAAATAAAATCAAATGTGGTGGCATTGCCATAAACTGGCTTTTCAAGTGTTACCCAAACGTGATGGGTACCATTTAAAATAAGATCTTTTCTTAAAAATTGTTTGAGTGGAAAATCCGAAAATGCCATGCGAATATTGGCTGAATTTAGCGCATTCTCGGTAAAACTAGCTTGCTGAATTTGAATTTCATCAAGCATCGGATTGCCAAAAATAAATGAAAAAAAGGATAATTTTCCTTCAATTTTTTTTGCAGAAACAGCGTGGTATTTAACTTGTTCTAAGGAAATAGAGAGATGAGGAAAGAAGCTAAGACTAACTGCTTCAAGTTTTATATCACGTCTTGCAAATTGTTCGACAACCAGTGTTTTTGCTTGTTGAAGTTGAAGATAAAAAAAGAAAAAGATCGCAAACAGTACGATCGACAGGCTAATTGCGATCTTTTTCATTGATTAGTCCTCATTAATTCGACTCGCTACCGCATTTTGCTGATGTTTATATTTGGCATCTTTACGGCTAGTGTAAGGGCGCGCTGCCGAGCCGCTTAACACTTCGAAACTCAATGCGCCAATCACCATATTAGGACGCAATGCTAAAGGTAATTTGCCAGAATTGTAGAATTCCAACACAATTTTACCTTCCCAACCTGGGTCGATACGATGAGCGGTAACATGCACCATTAAGCCTAAACGGGCAAGAGAGGAACGACCATCTAACCAACCGATAATATTGGCAGGGAGTTTCACCGACTCTAATGTGGTTGCTAAGGCTAATACACCAGGGTGTAAGAAGAAGGCCTCATCATCTCCAATAATAATTTCATCACTCATGACTGATTCAAGTTGAGCTGAGACTTCTTCTTTCGGGCCACTTAAATCAATGTAAGGGGCAGAATGTTCACGAAATACGCGAAATGAATTGCCTAAACGCACATCAATGGTTGCACCATTGATTTTGTCGTTATCAGGACGAGGCGTTAACGAAATAAGACCATTATCCAAATAGCGTTCGATATCGGTATCGCAAAGACGCATGATTTTTCCTATTTTTCGTTTAATAAATGCAGAATTTGAGCTTTTAACATATTAATCGCAATACGGTTCTTGCCGCCACGAGGAATCACGATATCCGCATATTGTTTGGATGGCTCAATAAATTGTAAGAACATTGGACGAACGGTTGCGCGGTATTGGTCAATTACAGATTGTAATGAACGACCACGTTCTTCCATATCCCGTTGTAAACGACGGATAAAACAAATGTCTAATGGGGTATCTACGAAAACAGAAATATCAGCCAATTGGCGAACTCGCTCATCAGTGAGCAATAAAATCCCTTCTAAAATCACAATTTTTTTCGGGGTGAAGTGTTTGGCTTCGTCTGTTCTAGTGTGATCAACATAACTATAGACCGGAATATCGACAGCCTTTCCATTTTTTAAATCTTTTAAGTGTTGAATGAGTAACTCTCTATCCATTGAATTGGGGTGGTCATAGTTGGTTTTGACTCGAACACTCATCTCCAAATGGCTTTGATCTTTATAGTAGCTGTCTTCAGCAATAATTCCGATTTCTTCGCAACCTAAATCGTTACAAAGCTCTTTATGAACAGTAGAAGCAATAGAACTTTTGCCTGAAGCCGATGCGCCGGTAATGGCAATAATGATGCAAGATGAGTTTGACATAAAAAAAACTAAAATTTAGAAAGGTAAGAACTAAAGGAAATTATAAAGAAAAATCCGTTTAAATTCATCTTTCTTTTTCTTATATTTTTTCAAATTTGTGAAGCGCTTCACGGAAATTTTTTCCATTTTCATTTAACATTCATTCGCTTCCCTTATTTCATCTGTGTTATTTATAAGGAGTGTAAGATGAAAAAGAATAAAATTTCTCTCTCTATTTCAACCGCACTTTTAGCTGCAGGTTTCATAACATCATCCGCTGTTAATGCTCAAGGGCGTTTGGTGGTATATTGTAGTGCAACCAATATTCTGTGTGAAACGACAACGAAAGCCTTTGGCGAAAAATATGATGTGAAAACTTCATTTATTCGTAATGGTTCAGGTAGTACTTTTGCAAAAGTTGAAGCAGAAAAAAATAACCCACAAGCAGACGTGTGGTTTGGCGGTACGTTTGACCCTCAAGCACAAGCTGCAGAGTTGGGTTTAATCGAACCTTATAAATCTAAACACATTGATGAAATCGTGGAACGTTTTCGTGATCCAGCGAAAACCAAAGGTCACTATGTGTCATCTATCTACATGGGTATCTTAGGCTTTGGTGTGAATACTGAGCGTTTAGCAAAATTAGGGATTAAAGAAGTACCAAAATGCTGGAAAGATTTAACCGATCCTCGCTTAAAAGGCGAAGTCCAAATTGCTGATCCACAAAGTGCGGGTACAGCATACACCGCATTAGCGACTTTCGTTCAACTTTGGGGCGAAGATAAAGCCTTTGATTTCTTAAAAGCATTACATCCAAATGTCTCTCAATATACAAAATCAGGTATCACGCCATCTCGTAATACAGCACGTGGAGAAGCCACTATAGGGGTTGGTTTTTTACACGATTATGCACTTGAAAAACGTCAAGGTGCACCATTGGAATTAGTCGTACCTTGTGAAGGTACGGGCTATGAATTAGGTGGCGTGAGTATCTTAAAAGGTGCTCGTAACATTGATAACGCAAAATTATTCGTGGATTGGGCATTATCTAAAGAAGGTCAAGAGTTAGCGTGGAAACAAGGTGATTCTTTACAAATCTTAACCAACACAACCGCGGAACAATCGCCAACTGCGTTTGATCCAAACAAACTTAACCTCATCAATTATGACTTTGAAAAATATGGTGCAACCGAACAACGCAAAGCCTTAATTGAAAAATGGGTTCAAGACGTTAAATTAGCGAAATAATGTTTAAAGTGCGGTTGAAAACAGAGAAATTTTTGACCGCACTTTGCATTTGAACCCATAAAGTGGTTACTGCGATGAGCGCCAACTCATCTTATTTTTATAAAAAACACAGGAGTGAACCAATGAAATTGTCTAACGTTGCTTTAGCACTTTCTGGTATTGTATTTGGAGGCATGTTATTGAGTTCTCACGCATCTGCTGCAGAAGGGCGTTTAGTCGTTTATTGCAGTGCGCAAAACACGATGTGTGAGCAAGAAACCATGGCTTTTGAGAAAAAATATGGTATCAAAACCAGTTTTATCCGTGGTGGCACAGGCACAATTTTAGCTAAAATTGATGCTGAGAAAGACAACCCTCAAGGGGATGTGTGGTATGGAGGTACGCTTGATCCTCATTCTCAAGCCGGTGAAATGGGCTTGCTTGAAGCGTATAAGTCGCCAAATCTTGCACAAATTCCTGAACAGTTTAGAGATCCCGCTAAAATTAAAGGCAACTATTCCTCTGCGATTTACCTCGGTGTATTAGGTTTTGGGATTAACCCAGAACGTTTAAAAAAACTTAATTTACCAACCCCAAAATGTTGGAAAGATCTCGCTAATCCTGCTTACCGTAATGAGATCCAGGCGGCAGATCCGCAAAGTTCAGGAACAGGTTATACTCAGTTAGCGACCTATATCCAACTTTGGGGTGAAGATGAAGCGTTCAAATATCTCAAAGAACTCAATAAAAACATTTCCCAATATACCAAATCAGGTAACACGGCAACCCGTAATACAGCACGTGGTGAAACCGCAATCGGAATTGGTTTTTTACATGAATATTCTTTAGAGAAAGCAAAAGGTGCCCCAGTGGAATTGGTTGTACCTTGTGAAGGCACAGGCTATGAAATCGGCGGTGTGAGCGTGATTAAGGGTGCAAGAAACCTTGAAAATGCGAAATTGTTTGTGGATTGGGCATTATCAAAAGAAGCGCAAGAGCTAACCTGGAAAAAAGGGGAAGCATATTCTATTTTAACCAATAGTACCGCTGAGCAATCGCCTTATGCGCTCGATTTTAAATCCATCAATTTAATTAATTATGATTTTAACAAATACGGCTCAAGTGATTTACGTAAACGTTTGATCACAAAATGGGTTGATGATGTTAAATTAGCAAAATAATGATGTATACATAGCGAAATAATAGCTATTGTATTATTTCGCTTTTTTCTTTTATGCGAGGTTGTATGAACGCAAATAAACGTCCTATTATCCAATCAGCCAATTTTTGGATAATTCTTGCAGTGATTGCATTTCTTCTTCTTCCTTCTCATGCATTAGATTACGGCTTGTTTGAGAGTACTAGTGATGAATATTATGATGCAATGGGTTGGTCTTCGTTAAATATTACGGTCTTATGGTTTTTACCGATTCTTTTATACGGTTTAGTACCTTATCTTAAATTACCGAGGGCTACGCAAGCGAAAGTGGAACTTTATCTTATTGCCGCTGCGACGTTGTTTATCTTCGTCAGTGCGACCATTTATAAAGTCAGCCTAGGATACTCTGTGATTGTATTAATTGCGAGTTTAACCGCATTGGCGACGTTTTCTTTTGCAAAATTGCAGGTAATGCAAGGGGATAAATTTATTATTGCCTCTTTGCTTTGCATTATCTTATTAATTTTCTTCTTCATCGTTTATCCAACATTGGCGATCTTTGTATCCATGTTTTATGACGGTGATACCTTTGCACCGCAACAAGTGATGCGAATTTTGACTCAAAGCTATATTGTACGTGTTATTAGTAACTCGTTATTCTTATCAGGCTTTGTTGGCATTGTATCAACGATTTTCGGTTTGGCATTTGCGCTTTATACCACCCGCATTGCACGTAGAACGGCATTTGTTGGTAAAATTTTCTCTATTTTACCAATCGTCACACCACCGTTCGTTGTGGGTTTAGGGGTAACATTAATGCTAGGCCGTTCTGGTTATGTAACTGAGTTCTTATCCTCAACATTTGGATTTGAGAACCATAACTGGTTATACGGCTTCAACGGGATTGCCATTGCGCAGATTCTTGCTTTTGCGCCGATTTCATTCATGATTTTAGACGGCGCATTAAAATCTGTTCACCCATCAATTGAAGAAGCGTCTTACACCTTGCGTGCAAATCGTTATCAAACATTCTTCAATATCATTTTCCCATTACTACGTCCAGCATTAGCAAACTCATTCTTAATCGTGTTTATCCAATCCTTAGCGGACTTTAGTAACCCGTTAGTACTGGGCGGTAGCTTTGACGTCATCGCAACACAAATCTACTTCTATATCGCAGGCTCACAATTAGATTATGCTTCAGCAAGTACCTTAGGTTCGATGCTTTTAATTTTCTCATTAGCCGTATTTATCATCCAATATATTTGGATTGGTAACCGTTCTTATGTGACCGTTTCAGGCAAATCCTATCGTGGTGACGTGCAAGATTTACCAACCGGCTTGAAATATACCATCATCGGTATGCTTGGTTTCTGGGTACTCTTTAACTTAGCGTTATACGGCAGTATTTTCTACGGTAGTTTCACCGTGAACTGGGGTGTGGATTACACCTTAACCTTCAAAAACTATGCGATGTTATTCGGACAAAGTTTAAGCGATGGGGCATGGCCATCATTGATTAATACCTTAATCTATGCAGGAATTGCCGCACCATTGACCGCACTTTTCGGTTTATTAATTGCGTATATTGTGGTGCGTAAAGATTTCCAAGGTAAAAAATCTCTTGAGTTCTTAACCATGCTTTGTTTTGCGGTACCAGGAACCGTTGCAGGGGTGTCTTATATTTTAGCCTTCAACAATGCACCGCTTTACATTACGGGTACTAGCATTATCGTGATCATCTCAATGGTGATGCGTGATTTACCAATCGGTATGCGAGCAGCCATTGCTGGTCTTGGTCAATTAGATAAGTCACTCGATGAAGCGTCTCTTTCTTTAAAAGGTAGCTCATGGAAAACCTTGTGGTTTATCGTTTTACCCTTGTTAAAACCAGCGTTACTTTCTGCATTGGTCACCAGTTTCGTTCGTGCGATGACTACCGTGAGTGCGATTATCTTCTTAGTCACCGCTGATACACGTGTGGCAACAGCCTATATTTTAAACCGTGTAGAAGATGGTGAATATGGTGTTGCGATTGCATACGGTTCGATTTTAATCATCGTGATGATGGCCATTATTTTATTCTTTGACTGGATTGTGGGTGATACCCGAATTTCCCGTTCTAAAGCGAAAAAAATGAATTAACTCGTTAAGTTGTAGGTAAATAGTATGAGTAATAATGATTTCTTAGTATTAAAAAATATCACTAAATCTTTTGGTAAATCCACAGTCATTGATAATTTAGATTTAACCATTAAACGTGGCACTATGGTGACCTTATTAGGTCCATCCGGTTGTGGTAAAACCACTGTGTTACGTTTAGTGGCAGGCTTAGAAAATCCAACTTCAGGTCAGATTTTTATCGATGGTGAAGATGTAACTAAATCCTCTATTCAAAACCGTGATATTTGTATCGTATTCCAATCTTATGCGTTGTTCCCGCATATGAGTATCGGTGATAACGTAGGCTATGGTTTACGTATGCAAGGTGTGGGAAAAGAAGAGCGCACTAAACGTGTAAAAGAAGCCTTAGAGTTGGTTGACTTAGAAGGCTTTGAAGATCGTTTTGTGGATCAAATTTCGGGTGGTCAACAACAACGTGTGGCATTAGCACGTGCGTTAGTATTAAAACCAAAAGTATTACTTTTTGATGAGCCATTAAGTAACTTGGATGCTAACTTACGTCGTTCTATGCGTGAAAAAATCCGGGAATTACAACAAAATTTAGGTATTACCTCACTTTATGTGACTCACGACCAAACCGAAGCATTTGCGGTATCCGATGAAGTTATCGTCATGAATAAAGGTAAAATCATGCAAAAAGCCTCAGCAAAAGAGCTTTATTTGCGTCCAAACTCTTTATTCCTTGCAAACTTCATGGGCGAATCGAGCATCTTTGAAGGTAAATTGGAAAATGACACTATTGATGTGAATGGCTACAAATTGCCATTAAGTAATGCAGCACAATTTAATTTATCGGATGGCGAATGCTTAGTGGGCGTACGTCCTGAAGCAATTTACTTAAAAGCTGAAGGTGAAGTAGCACAACAATGTGAAATCAAGAGTGCAGTCTATATGGGTAACCACTGGGAAGTGGTGGCAATTTGGGCTGGCAAAGAATTGCTCATTAACACTAAACCTGAAGACTTCAATGCTGATCTCAAACAAGCTTATCTGAATTTCTCTGAACAAGGAATTTTCTTGCTGAAGAAAGAGAAATAATGTTAATCTAAAGGCGTGTGGAAACATACGTCTTTTCTTTTCAAACCCTTTCAACATCGATCGCAGATCGCACTTTTTTCAGATTTTCTTTTTTGATTTCAATCTGTATAATGCGCTCTTCTATGAATAAAGGTATTAAGTATAGATGAAATTAGTGATAGAACCTGATGCGTTGTTGTTATTTTTACAACAGAAAATTGAGCAAAAAGACGCTTTTGGTCTTGTTGAAGGTATATGTCAATTGTTGCGTAAAAGTAAGCCAACACAAATTCTTTCAGTTTTACAATTGTTGAAACATACTTTACTACAAGATAAAGCGTTAGGGGAGGCCGTTGCAAAATTACTATGCGATTGGTTATGTAGTTTACGCCTTTATCCTTTGTTTATTAGTAGTGGTATTCTTTCTCGTGAAGGTTTTGGGCGAGAAATGAAAACACGTATTTATGAACGTTTTAATCCATCTTTCAAAGATATTAATGACTTACGTGATATTTTTTATCTCTTATTTAGTGACAAAAATGACATTCAGTGGATTAACGCTATCCCATTGAAGGCCTGGCGTGCAATCTTTGTTGTTTTAGCTCATTATGCTACAGAAAAAGATCGTGATCGTTTAAAAACACATATTGAAAGTGAAGGGTTATTTGCTATTGAAATGCTTTCAATTTGGGTTGCGGCTGAAGATATGGAACCAGAACTAATGCGAATGGAGCCTTCTTTATTAAATGCTGATTCACCTTTTGTCGCTTTGCATCGAGAAGTTGTTGATTGGTTACAAGCACGTCGTCAATTTATATATTTTGATGATAGCCATTTACAGGTGATGTTTAATCAGTGTAAAAGATTAGTAGAGCGTTTAAAAAAGCGAGGAGCAATTATGGGATCCTCGTTAAATGTCGCTTATTTATTAGAACGTCTTTCTCAAACGTTAGAGCGATTGGAAACTTTAATGGCACTTTTTGCTTCAGAGCGCTATTTATCAAATAGAATATTGCTCCTTATTAATCATTTCGCACGCGCTGCCGCTGAGAAACATAGTATTTCTCGACTTTGGCAACAAAGTTCAAAATTAATTGCTCGCAGTATTACACAAAATGCAGGTGATCACGGCGAACATTATATTACCCGAGATAAAAAGGAATATTGGTCGATGTTTTATTCCGCAGCGGGGGGCGGTGTATTAATTGCATTAATGGCATTATTTAAAACCTATTTAGGCAGCATCATTGATGACAAAGTATGGAAAGGGATTGCTGAAGGCTTAAATTACGGCTTAGGATTTACACTCATTTTTATGTTACATTTTACAGTGGCGACCAAACAGCCAGCCATGACAGCGGCTCGTTTTGCGGAGGCGGTAGAGAAAAACCCGCAAGGTAAAACCTTAAATATGACCTTAGCACAGTTATTAGTGGATGTATTTCGTTCACAGAGTATTGCCGTATTAGGCAATGTGGTTATTGCGATGGGACTTGCAGCATTGATTGCTTTTGTTTACCAATACCAGATGGGAGAGCCGCTAATGAATACTGAACAAATCGCTTATCAGTTGCATAGTATCGATCCTTTGGCAGGAACCTTATGGTTTGCGGCCATCGCTGGCGTTTGGCTATTTTGTTCAGGACTTATTTCTGGCTATTTTGATAATCGTAGTAATTATTTGAATATTCGTATGCGTTTAATACAACATCCGTTGCTGAAAAAAGTAATGACTGAAAAATGCCGAATTAAATTCGCTAATTATATGCATGAAAATTATGGGTCGATTATCGGTAATCTTTGTTTTGGGATGTTGCTCGGCATTACTGGCGTAGTAGGATACTTAACGCATCTTCCATTAGATATACGTCATGTGGCATTTTCATCAGCAAATGTAGGTTATATTGCAGTGAGCGGGCAATTTACTTATTCATTGCTTTTACAATGTATTGCTTTTGTTCTGTTGATTGGCTTGATGAATTTAATTGTTAGTTTTTCACTCACGCTTTGGGTTGCCTTGCGTTCTTTAAATGCTGAAATTGATAGTTGGTGGGGAATTTGGCGAGAAGTTTGTCAAATTATGAAAAAACGACCATTGAGCTTATTTCTCCCTATTCAATTAGATAAATAATCGCGTTAAGTGCGGTCACAAATATTAATGTTTTTGACCGCACTTTCTTTTCGGCAAATTTAATTTGCGTTATTATGTTACTCATCTAATCTTATAACTTGATGAATTATTCTAATGAAACCCACATTTCTTGAACTTCGTCACCTTAGAACTTTGCTTGCGTTGAAGGAAACGGGCAGCGTTTCGATGGCGGCAAAACGTGTTTATTTAACACAATCCGCACTCTCTCATCAAATTAAGTTAATGGAAGAACAATTCGGTTTGCTCCTCTTTGAGCGCAAAAGTAATCCATTACGTTTTACCGCCGCTGGTGAACGTTTGATTCGTCTTGCAAATGAAATTTTGCCAAAAGTGATTGATGCCGAACGAGAACTTGCTCGCGTAAAACATGGTGATGCAGGCCAATTACGAATTGCGGTAGAGTGTCATACCTGTTTCGATTGGTTAATGCCCGCGATGGATGAGTTTCGCCAGCATTGGAGTTTGGTGGAGTTAGATATTGTGTCAGGTTTCCATACTGATCCAGTAGGCTTATTGCTATCTCACCGTGCTGATTGGGCGATAGTATCAGAAGTTGAGGAAAATGATGATGTTTTATTTAAACCATTGTTTTCTTATGAAATGGTGGGTATTTGCGCTAAGGATCATTCATTAGCCAATAAAGACGTTTGGCAGGCGGAAGATTTTGCTGAGGAAACTTGGGTAACCTATCCCGTTCCTGATGATATGTTGGATTTATATCGTCAAGTGTTGAAACCGAAAGATATTAATCCGCCGCGTCGTACGACAGAGCTAACAATCGCCTTGATCCAGTTAGTGGCGAGTCGTCGTGGCATTGCTACCGTGCCTTATTGGGCGGCATTACCTTATTTAGAAAAAGGTTATGTGGTGGCGCGCAAAATTACAGAAAAAGGATTGTACAGTAACCTTTATGCGGCAATTCGTAAAGAAGATGCTAATTTAGCTTATATCGAAGATTTCCATCAAACAGTAAAAGCACAAAGTTTTTCGACCTTACCTGGTTTGTCTGTTTTAGCGTTGTAGTAGGTCAATATGTCAGAAGTTGTGACAGAAAATCCCATCAAAGCCGCAGCAAAAGCGGCATTTCCTTACAGCATGTCAATGCTTGCTGGCTTTTTATTTTTAGGCATTGCATATGGCATTTACATGAAAGCATTAGGATTCGGTGTTTGGTTCCCTGTTGCAATGGCAGCACTCATTTATGCGGGCTCCGTGGAGTTTATTGCGGCAGCCGCATTAGTTATGCCTTTTTCGCCTTTAAGTGTCGCATTAGTTACGCTGATGGTAAGTGGTCGTCAGATTTTTTATGGCATTTCCATGTTAGAAAAATATGGTGCTCAAATTGGGAAAAAACGTTGGTATTTAATGACTACCTTAGTCGATGAAAGTTTTTCCCTGAACTATCTGGCGAAGATTCCCGATCATTTAGATAAAGGTTGGTATATGTTCTTTGTCAGCTTTTATCTCCATCTTTATTGGATTGTAGGCGCAGGATTAGGTAATCTATTTGGTTCAATCATTCCTTTTGATTTAAAAGGGGTAGAGTTTGGGATGACTGCACTTTTCCTCGTAATCTTTGCTGAAAACTGGCTAAAAGAAAAATTTCATGAAAGCTCATTATTAGGTTTAGGCGTAGCTTTTGTATCGCTGTTAATTGTTGGGAAAGAACACTTTTTAGTGCCAACTCTAATTAGTATCTGGATTCTATTAACGGTACGACGTCCTAAACTTTCATCTAAATTGGAGGCACTGAAATGACATTGATGGAACAAATTATCACCATTGCGATTTGTATTTTGTGCGTACAATTTACCCGATTATTGCCATTCTGGATCTTTCCTACAAATCGTCCAATTCCAGAGTATATCCGTTACCTCGGTAAAGTATTACCCGCAGCGATGTTTGGGATGCTAGTGGTGTATTGCTATAAAAATGTGGACGTGCTAAGCGGTTATTATGGCTTGCCTGATTTTATTGCGGGTGCTTTAGTGTTGGGATTACATTTCTGGAAAAAGAATATGTTTCTTTCCATCTCGGCAGGCACAATTTTTTATATGTTTTTAGTGCAAAAAGTCTTTATCTAAGAGAATGTTGAGCGAAATAAAAATTTCTTGATATTGCAATCGGTTGCTTTTATTTTGCCTCTTTCCCTGAATTCCAAAATCTTTTATGATGCCGTTTCAATCATTGTTGACGGAGAGATTTATGGAATTTAATTTCATTGAATTATTAGGTTATTTGGCAACATTCTTTGTGGCTGTGTCTTTTTTATTTAAATCGATTATTCACTTGAGAGTTGTCAATGCTATTGGGGCGATACTCTTTGTCATTTACAGTTTGATCATCAAATCTTATCCAGTTGCGCTTCTAAACGCATTCTTATTTTTCGTTAACTTATATCAACTTTATCGTTTGAAAAAAGAGCAACTGGTATCAAAAGTGCTTAAATAATTGACCGCACTTTTCCACGATTTACCCCCACATTTGATATAACGCAATTACTAGTGGCATAGTAAACATACAAAGCAGCGTCGTTACACCATAAATGGCGCTGGCTTTTTGTGGATTGTTGTTATAAATCACCGCCATTTGTGTCACGGTTGCTGCAGAAGGACTAGTGGTGGCTAAAAAGCTAATTAGCACAATGATCTCGCCTTTTTCAGCCCACTGTATAAACCCAATCAGCTTTATTAATACCAATAATGCAAGTGGAATAAGTAGCAACCGCAAGAGTGTAACTAAATAAATGCGTTTGGATGCTATGATGCTCCGTAAAGGAATTGCCGCAATCAGCATACCGGCGACAAGCATGGCATTCGGACCAATAAATAATCCAATCGAAGACAGCGTACCATTGATAATGTTTGGCAACTTAATTTGGAAAGCAAACAAAAATGCTCCAACAAGAATTGACCAAATATTGATATTTTTGGCAATCGTCTTCAGCGATAAATTTCCTTTTCCTACAATAATCAAACGGCAATGTGTCCAAAATAGAAAGGTTTGTACTACGATAAAACAGCTTGCATAAATGACCCATTCTTTACCAAATAGCGACATCACAATCGGAATAATTAAGTTGCCAGAATTGGAATAAATGGAAGTGGCATGCTCAATAGGATCAAGGTTTAATAGGCGCTTTAATAAACTGCCAATAATAATCAGAATAACCTGAAGAAATACGGCCATAAGTAGTGAAAGCTGCAAACCTTGTAGAATTTCAGGTGTGTAATCAATTTGAAAGGCTTCAATCATTACCGATGGGCTGATGACATAAAGGCCAATAATGGAAAGCGGCTTGCTATCTTCTGATTTTAATAATTTTGATTTAACCAACCCATAGCCGATAAGCACAATAAGTGTCAGTTCAATAATTTTAGTACCGAGTAAAAATGCGATATCCATAGTGAATATTGATGAGATAAATTAGTGCTATGAAAGAAGAAAAGGGCAAATAATTTGCCCTTTAAATTGATCTAGGTTACTCCCACTCGATCGTTGCTGGGGGTTTTCCGCTAATGTCATACACCACGCGAGAAATGCCATTCACTTCGTTGATAATGCGGTTAGATACTTTGCCTAATAAATCATAAGGTAAATGAGCCCAATGTGCGGTCATAAAGTCGATGGTTTCTACTGCGCGTAGGGAAATAACCCAATCGTATTTACGGCCATCGCCCATCACACCTACAGATTTCACAGGTAAGAACACGCTGAAAGCCTGACTGGTTTTTTCATACCAACCGCTGTTGCGCAATTCTTCGATAAAGATCGCATCTGCACGGCGTAATAAATCGCAGTATTCTTTTTTCACTTCGCCTAATACACGCACGCCTAAACCTGGGCCAGGGAATGGGTGGCGGTTGATCATTTCAGCCGGTAAGCCTAATGCTAAACCGATTTTACGTACTTCATCTTTAAATAACTCACGTAGTGGTTCAACTAAGCCAAGTTTCATATAGTCTGGTAAGCCACCTACGTTGTGGTGTGATTTAATCACATGTGCTTTACCAGTTTTGCTTGCTGCAGATTCGATGACATCAGGGTAGATCGTACCTTGTGCCAACCATTTCACATTAGTGAGTTTTTTTGATTCATCATCAAATACATCAACGAATACTTTACCGATAATTTTACGTTTCGCTTCAGGATCCGATACGCCTGCAAGTTCGCCTAAGAAACGGCTTTCAGCGTCAACACGGGTAATGTTCAAGCCGAATTTATCGCCAAACATTTCCATGACTTGATCGCCTTCGTGTAGGCGGAGTAAACCGTTATCCACGAATACGCAGTGTAAGTTTTTGCCGATGGCACGGTGTAAAAGTAATGCAACCACAGAAGAGTCCACACCACCAGATAAACCTAAAATCACTTCATCATCGCCCACTTGCTCTTTAATACGAGCAACGGCATCTTCGATAATGTTTTCTGCTGTCCATTTGGTTTCGCAACCACAAATATTCACCACGAAATTCATCAATAATTCCAAACCTTTTTTGGTATGGGTTACTTCTGGGTGGAATTGTACGCCGTAGAATCGACGATTTTCGTCAGACATTGCAGCAATTGGACAGGTTGGAGTCGTACCGGTAACTTGGAAGTTTTCAGGTAAACGCGTTACTTTATCGCCATGGCTCATCCATACATCCAATTTGCTATCGCCATCATTTAAATGAGCGAAAAGTGCGGTCGGATTATCCATTAAAACAGAAGCATAGCCGAATTCACGATGCTCAGAGGTTTCAGTTAAACCGCCAAGTTGCATCGCCATGGTTTGCATACCGTAACAAATACCCAATACAGGCACGCCAGCATTAAATACGTATTCAGGTGCACGTGGGCTGTTTTCTTCAGTGGTACTTTCAGGACCACCAGAAAGAATGATACCGTCTGGATTAAATTCACGGATTTGTTCTTCAGTCACATCCCACGCCCAAAGTTCGCAGTACACACCGATTTCACGCACACGACGCGCAATCAGTTGAGTATATTGTGAACCGAAGTCGAGGATCAGAATTTTATGGTTGTGGATGTTTGTCATTTATAATGCTCTTATTCTTGATAGTGTGGACGGTCAATTTCCCCTAAAACTTTGCAAAAATTAACCGCACTTTAAAACAACAAAAGGTGGAAGAAAGCCCACCTTACGGATTAGCCCATACGATAGTTTGGTGCTTCTTTCGTAATAGTTACGTCATGAACGTGGCTTTCTTTAATGCCTGCACCACTGATTCGAACGAATTTGGCTTTTGTACGTAATTCTTCGATGGTTGCGCAGCCAGTTAAGCCCATGCAAGAACGTAAGCCACCCATTTGTTGGTGGATGATTTCTTTTAAGTAACCTTTGTATGGAATACGACCTTCGATACCTTCTGGTACGAGTTTGTCTGCTGCGTTATCAGATTGGAAGTAACGGTCTGATGAGCCTTTCGCCATTGCACCTAATGAGCCCATACCACGGTAAGATTTAAATGCACGGCCTTGGTAAAGTTCGATTTCACCCGGTGCTTCTTCAGTACCGGCAAACATAGAGCCAACCATTACACAGCTTGCGCCTGCAGCGATGGCTTTTGCAATGTCGCCAGAGAAACGGATACCACCGTCCGCGATAACTGGAATACCACGATCTTTTAATGCCGCCGCAGCATCTGCGATAGCAGTGATTTGTGGAACACCTACACCGGTTACGATACGAGTGGTACAAATTGAACCAGGGCCGATACCTACTTTCACTGCGCTTGCGCCTGCGTCTGCAAGTGCGATAGCACCTTCAGCAGTCGCTACGTTACCCGCAACGATAGGTAAGTTTGGATATTTTGCACGAGTTTCACGAACGCGTTGTAATACGCCTTCTGAATGACCGTGAGAAGAGTCGATTAACAATACATCTACGCCTGCTTTCACTAATGCATCAATGCGTTCTTCGTTACCTGGGCCTGCACCTACTGCTGCGCCTACGCGTAAACGACCGAATTCATCTTTACATGCATTTGGTTTTTGTTCCGCTTTTTGGAAGTCTTTAACGGTGATCATGCCTTTTAATTTGAAAGCATCATCTACAACAAGTACTTTCTCTACGCGGTTTTGATGCATTAATTCTAAAATTGTTTCACGGCTTGCACCTTCTTTTACGGTAACTAAGTCTTCTTTTTTCGTCATTAATTGTGAAACAGTTTTGCTTAAATCTTTTACGAAACGCGTGTCACGGCCAGTGATGATACCGATTAAGTTATTTTCACCGTCTACAACAGGGTAGCCAGCGAAGCCGTTTTTCTTCACCATTTCAGCAAGTGCTGCAAGAGTTAAATCTGGTGAAACAGTCACAGGTTCAGAAACGATACCACTTTCGAATTTTTTCACTTTACGAACACGATCCGCTTGGCGTTCGATCGTCATATTTTTGTGAATAAAGCCGATGCCGCCTTCTTGTGCTAAAGAGATCGCTAATTTGGTTTCTGTGACAGTATCCATCGCTGCAGAAAGCATCGGAATATTTAAGCGAATTTCTTTGGTGAGTTGAGTTGAGAGGTTGGCTGTGTTCGGAAGAACAGTTGAATGAGCTGGGACGAGTAGAACGTCGTCAAAAGTCAGAGCTTCTTGTTTGATTCTAAGCATGGCAATATCTCACTGTTAAGAATTGTGTTAAAAAATATTGCGGCGGGATTATACAGATTTTTCATGTGGTTGAAAATGAATTTTTTCGCTTTTATGGTAAGATTTGCCAAGATTTTTATGAGAAGGAATGAATATGCCATCGTTATTGGATTGTTTGTCTGATTGCCACCCTAAAGTGCGGTCAGATTTGATGTCGTTTTTAAATATTACGTCAAATGAATTGGCGCAAGAAATAGCATTATTGAGAGAATCGGGATTGAATATTCAAGAAGAAAATGATGTTTATCAGTTAGTGCCAGAAATGCCTTTGTTAAATCCGCAAACAATTTCGACCGCACTTTTCCCTTATTCTGTGCATTATCATCGAACCATTTCTTCAACAAATGAATTTATAACGAATCAAATTAACCAATTAAAAAAAGGTGATTTGTGTCTGGCAGAATATCAAACCGCAGGGCGGGGACGTCGTGGTCGTCAATGGCTTTCACCGTTTGCAGGGCAGTTAATTTTCAGTTTTTATTGGACTATCGATCCTAAAAAAGCATTGGATGGATTAAGTTTAGTAATCGGTTTAGCGATTGCAGAAGCGTTAAATGCGAAAGTGAAATGGCCAAATGATATTTTGCTTTCAGGGCGGAAGCTTGGTGGCATTTTAGTGGAAATCATTAATCATAAGAATGGGTTGCTTAATTTAGTGGTTGGTATTGGGATCAATGTAAAATTACCACAATCAACCGAAATTAGTCAGCCGTATGCGCAGCTAACCGAACAGGATCCAAATATAGATCGTGAAACGATCCTTATTAAAGTGATTCAACGTATTTATTCTCGATTAGCTCAATTTGAAGAAAAGGGCATTGATGAGGAATTCATGCAACAATGGATAAACTATAATGAATTTTTTGGTGATGAAGTGAACGTCTTTACTGAGCAAAGCGCGATTTCAGGTATAGAGCAGGGAATTGATAAACGCGGTTACTTAAAAGTCATAACCGATGAAGGCGAGCGGTATTTTAATGCCGGAGAAGTTTCTTTAAGAAGGAAGTAAATAAAAAGTGCGGTCGAAATTAACCGCACTTTTTATATGTATACTAAACCACTTTCTGAATCAGTGCTGAAATGTCATCTGCAAATTTTTCATCTCTTGCCATTTTCTCAATTTCCTCAGCAGAATATTTTTCACCGTCATACACAGCAACAATACTGAGATCATTGGGTTGTAAGAAATGCGTTTCGCCGAACTCGGTATAACGGGTGGCGCCAATACTAATAATCGCTTGTTCAGGATAGTTTGCTTGCTCTAACAAAGAAGCAATATGATTCATCGGTCCCTCATCGGGTTGATTATTCATTCTATCCACGATCCAATCTAATAATTGTTGGTGGAAATAGCTATAACCAATAGCAGGGCTGTCAATACCATACGTATTGAGCTCGCCATTGCGTTTATGGAAGCAAGCGATACGATATTGATCAATTTCACTTCCCTTAACAAAGAAAGAAAGTGGAATCAGTTTTGATGAAATACCTTTACTTGCCGATCCCCAGTTTTTCTTTTCACAGATTTTTTTCGCATTAGGGCGACGAATAGAGCAGTCATTATAGGCTGCAAAATAGTGCGGAATAATATGCTCAACTTGCTTTCCTTTATAGGTAAGATCACAAATAAGCGTAATTTCAGGTTCAATTTGAAGATTATCCGCGCCTTGTGGAAAATTAATTTGATTGTGACTTAAAGGAAAGGTAGAAAGAAAGCCCGATTTTTCGCTTGGCACATAAAACGGGAAAATCGCTTTGGGTTGAATGGCATTTTCTGTTTTTACTTGAGTGAAATCAGCCGCCTCGCCGGCTTGTTCCAAATGTCCTGCGAAATTGCCTGCCACACCTAAACCAATCATTTGTTCAAAATTCATGAAGACCTCATTAGATTGCTTACTCTTTTTGGGGTAATTTACCTTGAATGTTGAACAAATACAAATCACTTTGATGATTAAATCATCATGTGATAAAAAAATTGAATTTTTTTGTAAAAAGCACTTGCAAAGAATTCTGAAATATCTATAATACGCCCCACACAACGACGCACTGTTGTGAAACGTAATAAAACCAGTGCGTCGTTCTTTTTTTGCTCTTTAACAATATATCAGACAATCTGTGTGGGCACTTGTTGATTGACTTGTTTT